>NZ_JBTMXB010000010.1:0-199375 GCF_054489405.1 Mesorhizobium sp. A623 | reverse complement strand
GATCGCTTGGCGCGCTCACCCCCAAGCCATTGCCCTCACTGCCGCTACCTCCTCCTCAAACCGCCTCGTTCACTTCTACCAAAGTAGTGATAGGCCGTGTGGACATTGAATTGCCCGGTGATCGACGGACGTGGAGTGCAGGAAAACCTCGCCCGGCGCTTGCGCATCCAGCGGTGAACGACCTGTGCTATTATTAGCCGGCGTTAACGGCCGCGCGCCAGTCGTGCGCATATCGGCCCCAATCTGGAAAGACATCCCTGCGGCCGGCACTTCCTGCTGTTGGCATCCGGGTCATGTCTGCCAACAGAGCCGCGCCGACGCTCGTTCCGGTGCTTTGGCCGGTTTGAGCCAGAACGGGGCGGCCGGTTGTCGCCTGCAGCATATCGCAATAAGGCCGGTTGGCGGCAAACGGACCTTCCACCACGATGTCACCTTGCGCGCCGATGAGATCGAGGCAGGTCGTGGTCATCATGGCAAGGTAAAACGCAATCGCGATAGGGCGTTCACTGGGCGTTGGCGTACCGATCCAGCGTGCCTGCGCAGTGGGGAACGGGCCGGAGCCTTGCTGCACCGAAGGCAGTAGCATGATGCCGCCCTCGAGCACGCGAGACAAGGCGTCGTCGTCATCCTCGCCTGCTTCGACGCCGGCCTCCAGCAACTCGAATTCGCGGCCACCCATGAATCGGGCGGACCGCACCGGATCGCCCAGCGCATTGACGTTGACGAGCGTATCGCGTGCCGGGTCCAGCACTACCGCGTCGCCGCCGACCGCCATCGAGACCACCCAGGTGCCGGTCGAGACGACCGAAAACGGGGCCTGCCTTGCCAGCAGATGCGGCAGCAGCGAGGCATTGGAATCGTGGATGCCGCAATGGACGGGCGTCGAAGGATCAAGGCCGGTGCGTGCCGCAAGTTCGGGCAGCAATGCGCCCAGCCGGGCGGATGCGGGTTGCAACGGGGGAAAGAGTTTTCGCCATGCAAGGCGGTCGACGAGCGTGGAGAAATCGCTGCGATACGGGTTCCAGAGGTCAGTGTGGCAGCCGAGCGACGTCACTTCGCTTGCCGCGACCCCCGTCAGTCGCCAGGCCCAATATTGCGGATAGGTAAGGATTGTCGCGACACGGCCAAACGCTTCCGGATATGTCTGGCTCTGCCAGAAAAGCTGGGCGCCGAGGTTAAGGCCGTTCTGCAAGGGCGGCGAACCGGTTTCCTCGAATTTTGGCCGCAGGGCATCATAGGGCCCGCGCAGTGTCTGCGGGCCTTCGTCCTCATAATCGAGAACCGGCAAGGCCAGCGAACCGGCGGCATCGAGCAGCGCGGCGGTTGCCCCATGCGTGGTGACCGAGATGGCGTCTATTTTTTGCGCGCCGCCCAGTGCGGTCAGGCTTTCGAGGATAAAGGCCCAGAGCACTTCTACGTCGTGGTGACGATAAGGGCCTTCGGCAACCGGGCGGTTGGCAACCTTGCGAACTGCCACTTCCGAGAGCGTTTCCAGATCGACCAGCGTCAGCTTGGCATTGGTCTTGCCGATATCGATGACGGCGACGTGGCGGACGGCAGCCATCAGGCCAGCCGTTTTCGTCGCAGCCGCCGCCACAGGATGGGCAGGGCGATGACGACGATGAGCAGAAGCCCGACGAAGATCGACATGACGATGCCCGGCACGTTGAGCAGGCCGAGGCCGAAGGTGACCAACCCCATGATTAAGGCGGCAAGCACGACGCCGACGATGCCGCCCGCACCGCCGAGGATGCTGACCCCGCCCAGCACGACCATGGTGATGACCTCCAGCTCATAGCCTTGCGCGATCGACGGGCGCGTCGAGCCGAGCCGCGAGGTGATCAGGATGCCGGCGATGCCCGACATCAGCCCGGTCAGGCAAAACAGCACGAACTTCGTGCGCTCGACCCGCACGCCCGAAAACTTCGCCGCAACCGGATTGTTGCCGATGGCAAAGATGCGCCGGCCGAAGCTGGTGCGATGCAGCAGGGCCCAATAGAGGACCGCAGCAACCAGAAACACTGTCAGTTCGAACGAGATCACCCATCCGACATAGCCTTGGCCGAAGAAGGCGAAGCTTGCCGGGTAGCCCTTATAGGCCTGGTCGCCGAGAATGATGAAGGCGATGCCCCGGTAGAGGCTCATCGTGCCGATGGTGACCACGATGGAAGGCAGGCCGAAGCGCGTTACCAGAATGCCGTTGAAGGCACCGCAGGCGAGGCCGACCACGATACCGATCAGCACGAGGCCGGGCGTGCCGACACCCATCTGCACTGCCATGCCCATGAGCGTGGATGCCAGCGCGATGATGGCAGCTACGGAAAGGTCGATCTCGCCCGAAATGATCAGCAGCGCCATGGCCAGCGCGATCAGGCCTTTTTCGGTGAAGTTGAAGGTAAGGTCGGACAGCGACCACGGATCGAGGAAATAGGGTGAGGCGAAACTGTTGGCGACGAAAATGGCCAGCGCCACGACCACCAGCAGCGCCTCCCAGGAAAAGACGGCGGCCTTGAGGGGCTTGTCGAGCCGGTCGGGAATATGGCGGGCGATGGGCGCGTCGGTCATGCCGCTTCCGCCTTCTTCAGGATGATGCGGCCCTGCCGGCGCTCGCCGCGCGCGTTGAGCGCGACCGCGAGGATGATGGCCGAGCCGGAAATCGCCATCTGCCAGAAGGGCGATATGTTGATGACCGGCAGCGCGTTGGCGATGATGCCGAGGAACAGCGCGCCGAGCACCGCGCCGCCGACCGAGCCGATGCCGCCGGCAATCGAGACGCCGCCGATGACGCAGGCGGCGATGATGTTGAGTTCGTAGCCGTTGGCGACCTCGACCGAGGCGATGACGTAGCGCGAAATCCACAAATAACCCGCTAGGCCGGAAACCATGCCGGAGATGCAGAACGCCACAAATTGCGTGCGGCCGACATCGATGCCGGCATAGACCGATGCGGTCGGGTTGACGCCGGCCGCATAGATCGACCGGCCAAGCGCCGTGCGCGTCATCAGGACGAAGAACATCGCGATGACGAGGATGGCGATCCACGACAGCACCGGGATGCCGAAAAGCGCGGCGCGCTGGAAGCCGATGAAGGATTGGCTCATCTGATCGGCGTTGACCCATGCGCCGCCCGAAATGACGAAGGTGGCGCCGCGGTAGATGGTCAGCGTGCCAAGTGTCACCACAATGGAAGGGATGTCGAGGCGCCAGACCAGCAGGCCGTTGATCGCACCCAGCACCGTCCCGACCAGCAGCGCGACGACGATCAGCGCCGGGATCGGGATGGCCGGGTAAGCCGCGTTCAGCATCGCCACAACCATGCCGGTAAAGCATAGGTTCGCGGCCATTGACAGGTCGATGCCGCGGGTCAGGATCACCACCATCTGGCCCAGCGCCAGGATCATCAGGATCGAGGTGTCGTTGAAAACCTGGCCTAGATTGCGCGGCTGGGCAAATGCGGGAAATCGCGTCGAGATCAAGCCGATCAGCACGGCGATTGCCGCCAGCAGCCAGATTTCGCGAACTTTGAGCAGGCCTTTCATGTCGCGATCCCCGCTGCCGCCCGCA
Source organism: Mesorhizobium sp. A623 (assembly GCF_054489405.1). Taxonomy (NCBI): domain Bacteria; kingdom Pseudomonadati; phylum Pseudomonadota; class Alphaproteobacteria; order Hyphomicrobiales; family Phyllobacteriaceae; genus Mesorhizobium; species Mesorhizobium sp. A623. The sequence continues at coordinate 195,811 of NZ_JBTMXB010000010.1, read as the reverse complement.
CCAGCGTTTCGGCCGTAAGGTTCGTGTTGGCGTGAACGGCCGCGATGCGCCCTTCGCGCATGACCACGACGCGGTCGGCCATGCCGAGGATTTCAGGCAGTTCGGACGATACCATGATGACCGACAGCCCCTGCTCGACCAGTTCGGCCATGAAGCCGTGCACCGCCGCCTTCGAGCCGATATCGATGCCCTTGGTCGGTTCGTCGAGGATGATGACTTTCGGCGCGGTCGCCAGCCATTTTGCGATCACCACCTTCTGCTGGTTGCCGCCCGACAGCGTGCCGACATCCTGGCTGAGAGAGGAGGCACGCAAATCGAGCCGCTCGGTATAGGTGCGCGCCAGCGCGAACTCTTCCGCCAGTTGCAGCACGCCTGATTTCGAGGTGCGTTTCAGCGACGGCAGAGAAACGTTCTGGAAGATCGGCAGGCCGATGACGACGCCCTGCTTGCCGCGTTCTTCCGGTACATAGACGATGCCCGCGTCGATCGAATCCGCCGCCGATTTCGGCGAGATGGTTTTTCCGTCGAGCGTAATCGTGCCGCCGCTTGTATGCGTTATGCCGGCAATCGCCTGCATGACCTCGCTGCGGCCAGCCCCGACCAGTCCGTAGAAGCCGAGGATTTCGCCCTTGTGCAATTCGAAGCCGATATCGTCGAATTCCGTTGGATGCGAAAGCCCGCTGACCGACAGAACCGGCGCACCGATGGCACCCTTGCGATGCGGAAATATCTGATCGACCGGGCGACCGACCATGAGCTTTACGATTTCGCCCTGGCTGGCGTCCTTCAAAAACCCTTCGCCGACCATCTCGCCATCGCGAAACACGGTGTAGCGGTCGGCGATGCGGAAAATCTCATCGAATTTGTGGCTGATGAACAGCACCGCCTTACCCGCGCTCTTGAGGAACTCGATGAGCAGGAAAAGCTCCTCGATCTCCTTCATCGAAAGCGCTGCTGTCGGCTCGTCCATGATGACGATCTGCGCATCGATCGACATGGCGCGCGCCACGGCTACGAGATGCTTGTTGGCGATGCCAAGGTCCCTCAGGCGCGTATCCGGATCGATATGGCCGGCCTGCATGGTGGTCAGCACCTCGCGTGCGTTGGCGCGCATGGTCGGCCAGTCTATCAGGCCGAGACGCGTGCGTGGCGCGTGACCGAGAAAGATGTTTTCCGCCACCGACAGATCGTCGAACAGCACCGTTTCCTGATGAATGGCGGTGATGCCGTGGGCGAAGGCGGTGTGCGCGGAAGTCAGCGTGACAGCCTTGCTGTCGACGGCGATAGTGCCGGCGTCCGGCTGGTAGATACCGGTCATGATTTTTACCAGCGTCGACTTGCCGGCGCCGTTCTCGCCGATCAGCGCGGTCACTTCGCCGGGGTAGAGCGACAGGCCGACATCGTGCAGAGCGCGAACGCCAGGGAAACTCTTGCCGATGCCGGTCAAGGTGAGGCTGGGTGCGGAGGAGCGTTTCGCTCCCTTATCCTTGCTACCGCTGCTTCGGGCTGTCGTGTCCATGTGCGTATCAAGCCCTGAAAGCCGCAGGTGGAAAAGTGGCGAGGCCTGCGCCCCGCCACCTGTCTCTCCCGATCAATAAATCTTGGAGAACTCTTCGATGTTCGTCTTGTCGAACTGGAAGGGCGGCGCCATCGCGGCCGAGTTGGTGTCGTCAAGCGTCACCTTACCGACGCGGCCGATGGAAAGCGTCGCACCGGGCTTGGCCTCTTCCTTCTTCACGGCGAGGTCATGCGCCAGATAGATCGCCGAATAGCCGAGGTCGATCGGGTTCCACAGCGCGACCGCCTGGGAAGCGCCATTGTCGATGAACTTCTTGAACTCCGAAGGCAGCGCCAGGCCGGTCACGTTGACTTTCCCGATCAGGCCTTCATCCGTCACCACCTGAGCGGCGGCAACGACGCCCACCGTGGTCGGCGCGATGATCGCCTTGAGGTTCGGATAGGATTTCAGCAGGCCCTTGGCCTCGTCCGTGCTCTTGGCCGAGTCGTCATCGCCATAGACGGTGGCGACGAGATTTATCTTCGGAAATTTCTCCGGCAGCACCTTCTTGGCGGCATCGATCCAGGCATTCTGGTTGGTGGCAGTCGAGGCCGCCGACAAGATGGCGACATCGCCGCCGTCCGGCAGGTAGTCGGCGGCGAGCTTGATGATCGTTTCGCCGATCAGGTTGGTTTCGGACGGGTTAAGGTGAAGCTGGCGGCCTTCGGGCGCGACGCCGGAATCCCAGGAGATCACGGTGATGCCGCGCTGCATCGCCTTCTTCAGCACCGGAACCAGCGCATCGGCATCGTTTGCCGAGATGGCGATGGCGTCGACCTTCTGGGCGATCAGCGAATTGATCACTTCGATCTGGGCCTCGGCTGTCGCCTTGGTCGGGCCGGTGTAGATCAGGTCAACGTCACCCAGTTCCTTCGCGGCTTCCTGCGCGCCCTTGTTGGCGGCATCGAAGAAGCCGTTGCCGAGCGACTTCACCACCAGCGCGATCTTGGCGTTGTCGGCATAGGCGGCATTCGCCATCATGGCGGCGGAGAATGCCACTGTAACCAGCAATTTCTTCCAGATACTCATAAACTTACCTCCCTTTAGCGTTATATTCCCATCGGCACTGCAGCGCGGACCGGTTCATGCCTGCAGCGAAGATTCTTGCCGTTCGTTTGCGGCCTTGCCGGCGACGATCAGCGTCACGCCCGCGCTTTCCAGCATCTTGGCTTCCCTGTCTTCTATTCCGTCGTCGGTGATGACGGTCGCGATGCGCGAAAGCCCGCACAGGATCAGGCTGGAGCGGCGACGGAACTTCGAGGAGTCGACGAGCACGACGAGTTCATCCGCCTGATCGATCAGTTTCTGTTCGGCCTGGATCAGCAGCGGGTCGCCTTCCATCAGGCCGAGAGGCCCCAGCCCCTGCGCGCCTATGAACATGCGCCGCGCATAGAAATTACGCGTCACGTCGTTCTCGAACGGCGACAGGATGATGTTCTGCTCGCGATAAATGGTGCCGCCCGAGAGCATCACTGTGTTTTTCGAATGCTTGAGCAGGTGTTCGGCGATCGGAAACGAATTGGTGAAGATCGGCATGCGGCGGCCGGTCAGGAAATGCACCATCTGGAAGGTGGTGGTGCCGCCATTGATGATGATCGGTTCGCCATCCTTGCAAAGCTCCGCCGCCTCGCGGGCAATCGCGCGCTTCTGCGCCGCGTTGATGGTTTCGTTGACCGAAAAGGGTCGCCCGGCCAGCCCGACGAAAGACGGGGGAGACAGCGCCTCGGCGCCGCCGCGCACCCGGCGCAAGCGTTTCTGGACGTGAAGGGCCGCAATATCGCGCCGGATCGTCGCCTCCGACGAATCGGTCAGGTCGACCATCTCCTGCACCGTCACGACAGGCTTTTCCTGGACGGCGGACAGAATGATCCTGTGGCGCTCTTTCTCGTGCATGGTTCCTCCCCTGCGCTCACATCTAGCCACGGCAACCGCGCAGTGTCAATCAATTCCAATCAAAATAATCCGTTGTGCAGCGCAATATGATTGCCTTTGATCGTTTTTGATTGACGAGACCCGGCATTCGTGAAAACTTGGCGGGTATAGTGCAGGCATCCGCGCGTTCCCTTGGGAGGATCAATCATGCTCGAAAAGCGCTCCGGCTCGCGCCTCGCCAATCTGTGGGACGATGCCAAGGCGGCCGCGATGAACGAGCCGGAACGGCTGGCCTACCGCTCCAACATCCTCGGTTCCGACAAGCGCGTGACCAATTATGGCGGCGGCAACACCTCCTCCAAGATATGGCAGGCCGATCCGCTGACCGGCGAACAGATCGAGGTTTTGTGGGTCAAGGGTTCCGGCGGCGACAGCGCCTCCATCAAGCTGGACGGCTTCGCCACGCTCTACATGGACAAGCTGCGCGCGTTGAAGAGCCTTTATCGCGGGCTGGAACATGAAGACGAGATGGTCGGCTTTCTGCCGCACTGCACCTTCAACCTCAATCCGCGCGCGGCCTCCATCGACACGCCGCTGCATGCCTATGTGCCACACGCCTATGTCGATCATATGCATCCGGACGCCATCATCGCGATCGCGGCGTCGAAGGACTCAAGGGCCATCACCAACGAAGTTTTCGGTGGCGAGATCGGCTGGCTGCCGTGGAAAAGGCCGGGTTTCGAGCTTGGCCTTTGGCTGGAAAAATTCTGTCTGGAAAACCCTGCCGCCAAGGGCGCCATCCTTGAAAGCCATGGGCTGTTCACCTGGGGCGATACGCCCAAGGCCTGCTATGAAACGACGATTGCGGTAATCAACCGGGCGATCGAGTGGTTTGAACAACAATCGCAAGGCAAGTCGGTGTTTGGCGGGCAGGCCGTGAACGCGCTCGATCCTGCTGCGCGGCGCGCCGTTGCCGCAAGACTGATGCCGGCGATCCGCGGCCTGATCTCGGAAAAATCGCACAAGCTCGGTCATTTCGACGATTCCGACGCGGTGCTGGAATTCGTCAATTCAAAGGAGTTGCGCGCACTGGCGGCCCTTGGCACGTCGTGCCCCGACCATTTCCTGCGCACGAAAATCCGGCCGCTGGTCATCGATTTCGATCCGGCCAAGCCCGATGTCGATGCCGCCGTGGCGAGGCTGGCCGACGATGTCGCGGCCTATCGCGCCGGCTACCTCGCCTATTACGACCGCTGCAAGCACGCGGATTCGCCCGCCATGCGCGACCCCAACGCCGTGGTCTATTTGATGCCCGGCGTCGGCATGTTCACCTTCGCCGGCGACAAGGCGACGGCACGCATTTCGGGCGAATTCTACGTCAACGCCATCAACGTCATGCGCGGGGCTTCCACGGTCTCGACCTATGTCGGCCTGCCGGAACAGGAGGCTTTCGACATCGAATACTGGCTGCTCGAGGAAGCGAAGTTGCAGCGCATGCCAAAGCCGAAGTCGCTTGCCGGCAAGATCGCGCTGGTCACCGGCGGCGCGGGCGGCATTGGCAGGGCGACCGCCGCGCGGCTGCTGCGCGAGGGCGCCTGCGTGGTGCTGGCCGATATCGATGAGACGGCGTTGGCCAAGGCAAATGCCGAACTTTCGGCGGAGCACGGCAAGGATTTCGTGCGGCCGGCGCGCATCGACGTGACCGTGGAAGGCGAGGTGCTGGCCGGTTTCGCCGACACGGCGGTGGCATTTGGCGGCATCGACATTCTGGTGTCGAATGCCGGTTTAGCCTCGTCGGCTCCAATCGAGGAGACGACCCTGGCCCTGTGGAACAGGAACATCGACATTCTGGCGACCGGCTATTTCCTGGTCAGCCGCGAGGCGTTCAAACTTTTCCGTGCCCAGAAGATCGGCGGCAATATCGTCTTCGTCGCCTCGAAAAACGGGCTTGCCGCCTCGCCCAACGCGTCGGCCTACTGCACCGCCAAGGCGGCCGAGATTCACCTGGCCCGCTGCCTGGCGCTGGAAGGCGCTGAAGCGCAGATCAGGGTCAACACCGTCAACCCCGATGCGGTGTTGCGCGGCTCCAAGATCTGGACCGGCGAGTGGAAAGAGCAGCGCGCCGCCGCCTACAAGATGTCGGCGGACGATCTCGAGGCGCATTACCGCTCCCGCTCCCTGCTGAAGCGTTCGGTGTTTCCCGAGGACATCGCCGAAGCGGTCTATTTCTTCGCGTCGGACATGTCCGAGAAATCGACCGGCAATATCATCAACGTCGATGCCGGCAACGCACAAAGCTTTACGCGGTAAATAGTTGTGCGTCCTTCGAGGCTCGCCCGCGAAGAACGGAGCTATTGGTTTTCGATGCATTGCGGGCTCGCACCTCAGGATGAGGAGCGCCTGAGCCGACCTCCCTCATCCTGAGGTGCGAGCGAAGCGAGCCTCGAAGGACGCACGACAAAGAAGGGGAGGAAACATGACCGAGACCATCATATCCGCCGATGTGGTTGAAAAGGACAATGCCGCGCGAGAAGCCGATCTGCGCCGCGACTACGAAAGCCTTGGCGAGCGGCTGGACCGGCGCGGCATCGCCATCGACGTCATTCGCGACAAGGTGGCGGCTTTCCACATAGCCATCCCCTCTTGGGGCGTCGGCACCGGCGGCACGCGCTTTGCCCGGTTTCCGGGGGCGGGCGAGCCACGCGATATTTTCGACAAGATCGAGGACTGCGCCGTCATCCAGCAATTGACGCGGTCAACGCCCACGGTCTCGCTGCACATACCATGGGACAAGGCCGATCCGAACCGGCTGAAACAGGCGGCTTCCCGGTTCGGCCTAGGCTTCGACGCCATGAATTCCAACACCTTCGCCGATGCGGAAAGCCAGAAGCTGTCCTACAAGTTCGGCTCGCTCTCCCATGCCGACGCCGGCACGCGCCGCCAGGCGGTCGAGCATAATCTAGAGTGTATCGAGATCGGCCGGGCAGTCGGCTCCAAGGCGCTGACGGTGTGGATCGGCGACGGTTCCAATTTTCCGGGCCAGGTCAATTTCGCCAAAAGCTTCGAGCGCTACCTCAATGCCATGCGCGATATCTATGCGGGATTGCCCGACGACTGGCGGCTTTATTCCGAGCACAAGATGTACGAGCCCGCCTTCTATTCGACGGTCGTGCAGGACTGGGGAACCAATTACATCATCGCGAAGGAACTGGGCGAAAAGGCCTTCTGCCTTGTCGATCTTGGCCATCATGCGCCAAACGTGAACATCGAAATGATCGTGTCGCGGCTGATACAGTTCGGCAAGCTCGGCGGTTTCCATTTCAATGATTCAAAATATGGCGACGACGACCTCGACGCCGGTTCGATCGATCCCTACCGCCTGTTCCTCGTCTTCAACGAACTGGTCGATGCCGAACTGAACGGCGCGGAAGGGTTCGACCCGGCCCATATGCTGGACCAGAGCCACAACGTAACCGACCCCATCGAAAGCCTGATGCTTTCGGCGGTCGAGGTGCAGCGCGCCTACGCGCAGGCGCTTCTGGTCGACCGCAAGGCGCTGGAAGGTTTTCAGGAAACCAACGACGCGCTGATGGCGACGCAGGCCTTGAAGACCGCCTATCGCACCGACGTCGAACCCATCCTTGCAATGGCCCGGCTGGAAGCCGGCGGCGCCATCGACCCGGTCGCCGCCTATCGCAAAGCCGGCTACCGCGCCAAGGTAGCCGAGGAGCGTCCTGCCATTGCCGGTGGCAGCGGAGGAATCGTCTAGAGCATCGGACCGAAAAGTGGCTACCGGTTTTCGGGGTACTCAGATGCTCAATCAAAAGTGTTAGAGAGACACCCCCAAGAAAATCTGACTAGTCAGGCCAGGAGAGCACAGTCCGACTGTTTTTTCGCGGGGTCATGAGCGCATAGTCCGGCTTGGGGTTCGCCGTCAGCACGCTCTTCAGGGCGTTGGCAACGACCTCCGCTTCCCCCTCGTGCAAATTGCAAGGGTCCAGGTAGAAATGGCCGCGTTCGACCTCATGGTTGCGCACGATGATCGGCGGCTCCGCCAGCGACATTGCCTTGGCGAAGCCGGCGGCGGTGTAGCCTGACTCCGGCGTGACGGTGACGAGCAGCCGGTCCAGCGGATTATCTGTCGGGTCCGGCAGGATTTCGGCCTTGATCCCGGGCAGGCCCGAAAGCGTCTTTTGCCACAGCGTCAGCGCCGCGCTCTCGTGTTTCCTGATGCCTTCATGATCGCGGTTCTCCCATGCCTCAAGCGCGGCGATCACGCCGGCGATGCTTTCCTTGCCGACCTTCATGCCGCGCCCGATGCCACGGTTCTGCAAAAATGCGGCCCTGACGAGATCTTTGCGGCCCGCGACGATACCGGTGGTCGGGCCACCGAGGAATTTGTGCCCGCTGTAAATGACAATGTCGGCACCCTGTTTCAGGAAGCGCTGCAAATCATATTCCGACGCGGCGTCGACGATAACCGGGACACCGGCGGCGTGGCAGATTTCGGCGAATTCCGGCAGCGAGAGCATCCCGTATTGAACGGTATGATGCGAGACGACGTAGAGGCCGGCCGCCGTTTTCTCGTTGATCGCTTCCGCGACATGATAGTCGTTGGAGACGCTGACCGTGCCGGCTTGCACAACCGTAGCGCCACAAAGCCTGATCGCCTGGTCGATATTGCCGCCGAAATTGACCATATGGCCGAATTGAACGATCACCTCATGCTTGAGGCCCGTTGCGAAGTCCGGCAGGCGTTCGATGGCAAGCAGGCTGTTTCCGGTCATGGCGCCGGCGATGGCCAGCGTGATACCGCCGGCACAAGAGGCCGTGATGAAGCCGGCCTCACCGCCTGTCAGCCGCGCAACGACCTTGCTTGCGGCACGATGCAGATCGTCCATTTCGACGAATTGCGGCGCGATCTCGGCCATGGCACGAATAGCCTCGGGAACGATGATCGAGGCTCCCAGCGCCGTCATGGTTCCCGACACGTTGACGATCGGACGCAAGCCCAGGCGCTCGCGGATCGTTTGGTTGCGTCCGGCTTCGGGGATGTCCGCACGACTATTCATGGTTTTCTCCTTCCGAGAGAATTTCGACGATGGCTTCGATCTCGACGGTGATGTTGTTTGGCAGCGAGGCAACGCCGATTGAAGAGCGCGCATGCACCCCACCTTCGCCGAACACCTCGACCAGTACGTCGGAGCAGCCATTGATGACGCGGGAATGGTCGGCGAAGTCTTCTGTCGCATTCACGAATCCCAGAAGCTTCACGAACCTCTTCACCCGGGCGAGGTCGCCTAAATGCGTGGACAAAACCGCCAGGATGTTCAGGCCCGTCAGCCTTGCATGCCCGTAAGCCACTTCAATGCTGATGTCGCGTCCGACCTTGCCCTTGTGAAGGATGCCGTTGCGGTCGAGTGGCCCCTGTCCCGATACATAGAGGATGTTGCCCACCTGCAGGACGTTGCGGAACGTGCCTATCGGAGCCGGAGCCGTCGGAAGTTCGAGGGCGAGAGCGGTGATCTGGTCGTAGGGAGACATGATGGTTCTGATTTCTTCAATGCAGATGGCTGGTCTTGAAACGCGAAAGGAAGGCATCCAGCCGTTCGTTGGACCCGGCTTGCGCCATCAGGTCGCTGGGTGCGCCCTCGGCGGATACCCTGCCGTCATCCATGAAGACGATGCGGTTGCTCGCATCGCGGGCAAAGGCGATCTCATGGGTGACCATGAGCATGGTCATACCTTCCTCGGCCAGTTGCCGCACGACATCGAGAACCTCACCGACCAGCTCCGGATCGAGCGCCGAGGTGATTTCGTCCAGCAGCAAGATCTTCGGGTCCATCGCAACGGCCCTGGCTATCCCGACCCGCTGCTGCTGGCCGCCTGAAAGCTCCGCCGGCAGATTGTCGATGCGGTGGCCAAGGCCTACCCGCTTGAGCCAGTCCTCGGCGATTGCACGGGCTTCCTGTTTTGGCTTCTTGCGTACCTTGACCAGCCCAAGCATGACATTTTGGGCGGCAGTCAGATGTGGGAACAGGTTGAAGCTCTGAAATACCATACCGGTTTCGGCCCGCATGCGGGCGAGGTCGGTTTCGCCACGCCGCCGGCGGCTTCCGTCGTCGCGGAATCCCACTTCGTGACCGTCGATCTTGATCGAGCCCCGCTCGTAGGTCTCGAGGAAATTCACGCAGCGCAACAGCGTTGTCTTGCCGCTACCCGAAGGGCCGATGACCGAAACCACCTCTCCCTTGCGCACGGCCATGTCGATGCCCTTCAGGACATCCACCTGCCCGAATGACTTTTCCAGGCTCTCGATCTTGAGAAGAGGCCGCTCGTTTTCTGCCATGATTTCAGTCCCGAATATATGCGTAGCGCTGCTCCACGAACCGGCTGGTCAGCGACAGGGAATAGTTGATCGCGAAATAGATGAAGGCACCGAGCAGATAGAGCGGCATCGCTTCATACGTACGCCCGATCACCTCGTTGATCGACTGCATCAGGTCGACGACGCCCAAAAGGGAAATCAGTGCGCTTCCCTTGACCGCATCGGTCACGCCGTTGATCCAGGGTGGAAGGAAGCGGCGGATTGCCTGGGGGAAAATGACGGATTGCAAGCGCTGGACAAAGGTCAGTCCGATTGCCTTGCCAGCCTCCATCTGCCCTTTGGGGATCGAGGAAATCGCGCCTCGGACATACTCGATCACCTGGGCCGCCTTGAACAGCGTCAGGGCGAGCACGCCGGCCCAGAACGAGTCGATGGCGATGCCCAGCGGCGGGAAGCCGTAATAGACCACGAATAGCAACACCAGGATCGGAATGCCCCGGATGCAGTCGCTGAATAGCCTGATGATCCATTGGATCGGGCGCGGGCCATAGACCAGCCCCACACCCAGGACCAAACCGCTGGCCAGCGAGAAGATCACGACGAGGACGGAGATCCACAGGGTGATCAGGAGCCCCTGCATCAGGAATGGAAGGGCGTAGAGCATGGCAGCCATCGGTCAGCGCTCCACCCGGAACCGGCGTTCCACGAGGCGTAGCCCGAACAGGATACTGTAGCCGGTAATGAGGTACATGACGGTCGTGACGATGTAGACTTCTACGATCCGGAAGGTGTTGAAGTTGATCCATTGCGCGCCATAGGCCAGTTCTGGAACGGCGATAACGGATGCAACGGACGTGTCCTTGAACAGCGAGATAAAGGTGTTCGAAAGCGCCGGCAGCGTTATGCGCGCCATGGTCGGCAGCCTTACATGGAGCAGCCGTTGCAGCGGGTTCAGGCCGATTGCCTTGCCTGCGTCGACCTGTCCGCGCGGAACGGCCTCCAGACCCGACCGGAACACTTCGACAAGGTACGCTCCCGCATAAAGCGACAAGGTACCAACGAACGATACCGTTGGACTGTAGGCAAAATCGACGACCGTAGGGACGCCGTAGAAGACGATATAGACCAGCAGGATCAGCGGCACGTTGCGGATGAATTCGACATAGGCCGAGATCATCGTTCTGGCGACCTTGCCGGCCGAGACATACCAGATCGCCAGAACCAGCCCGATGATGGCGCCGATCAGGATCGACAGCACGGCCAGTTCGAGGCTCAGAATGAGCCCGTGCCACAGCTTGTCGAAATGTCGCCAGATGAGGTTAAAATTGAGGTGGTAGTTCATTCAAGCTTCATTCGGCTGTCACCCGGCGGGAAGGACCCGGCCGCCATGGTGGCCGGGTCCATGAGGTCAGATGGAGGGGAAGCCCACCTTGCGCTCCGGCGGCTCTAGGCCGAAGAAATCCATGAAGGCCTTATCGTAAAGTTCGTTGTTGTGGCCGAACATCGCGATGTCGAAAGCGGTGTTGACGAATTGCAGCCAGTCGAGGTCGCCTTGCCGGACGCCGCCGCCGTAAAGCTGGCTGTTCCACTGCTTGCCGGCGTCGAAATAGCGGTCCGGATTCTTCGAGACCAGCCAGCGCACGTTGGAGAGATCGACCGCGGAAGCGTCGGCACGGTTCGACTCGAGAGCCTGGAACACGTTGGCTTGCGTATCGATCTGCATCACCTGCGCCTCCGGCAGCACCTTGTGCACGGTCTTTTCGGAATCGACGTTCTGCAAGATCGCGATGCGCGCGGCGCTGCCTTTCGCCTTCAACTCGTCATAGGTCTTGGTTGCGGAGTCCGGCTTCGTCATCAGCGCGACGCCCTCGACATAGTAGGGACGCGTGAAATTGACGATCTGCGAACGGGCGCCCGAAATCGTCATGAACTGCAAGGTGATGTCGACCTTGCCGGTGACGATGTTGGGAATGCGTTGCTGCGCGTCCTGCTTGACGAACTCGACCTTTGTCGGGTCGTCGAACAGTGCCTGTGCTATGATGCGTCCCATGGTGATGTCCATGCCGACCAACTCACCGGCGTCGTTCTCGAAATGCCATGGGGCATTCGTGCTGCCGGTGCCGACGATGAGGTGCCCCCTGTCGAGCACGGTTCGCAACAGGCTGTCGCTCGCGGCCTGTGCCGCCGCCTCTTTCGGACTCATCGCAACCGAGGCAGCGGCTGCGCCAAGCGCCATTCCGCCGAGTCCTAGTTTCAGAAAATCGCGACGCTCACTTCCTGCTGTCATTGATGCCTCCGCATTTTAGATGCCAAACATTATTTCCAGAATTGGGCTTGTCAGTCTTATATATTGGACTGTATTCTTATATCTAAGACGGTAACGCAGTCTGGATGCGGTGGCAACCGAATTTGGCAAAAAGGACGAGCGGGCATGGCTGATGTCGGGGAGGCTACGAGGACCCGTGTTGCACGAGGACCGCGCGAGCGCGGTGTCGACCGGGTTCTGAAACTGCTTGATTTCTTGCAGACGAATGGTGGCCCGGTTCGTCTGGCAGAACTGCCGCAGGCATTGGATGCTCCGAAATCGACGATCTATGGTCTTGTCAGCATCCTGTCGGAAGCAGGGCTCCTCGAGGTAAAAGGCAAGGAGAGCACGGTCTATTTCGGCAAGCTCATTTATCTCTATGGAGACAGCTATCTTCGAGCCAACAACATCCTGGCTCGCGGAAAGGAGATGGTCGACATCCTGGCAAGAGAGATGGGTGAAACGAGCGAACTATGCACCCGGCTGCGCGGAAAGCAGGTGATCGTGCATGCCTGCCCCGGTTCGCGGCCGCTGCGGATCAGTTCGGAAATCGGCTCGCAGATTCCGATAACCTGGACAGCCTCCGGTCGTCTGCTTTTGTCCAATATGTCGAGGCTGGAGATAGATGAGATCCTGGAGCAGGAAGATCGCGCGATGCCGAATGGCGAGCCAGTCGACATCCCGGCGTTTGCCGCCGAATGCCATGCATCGAGAGGTCGCCCTCTGGCAATGACGGTAGGCATGATAAACAGCTTTACGCAATGTCTGGCGGCCCCGATCACCAGTCACCATGGATTGGTGGAGGCGACGATATGCTTCGTCATACCAATCGATATTTCGGGTGAAAAAAAATCCGCCCTGGAATCGAGATTGATAGAGGCGTCGAAAGCGATTTCCCTGACGAATTCAGCGATATCGGCGGCCCGAGTGCCAGTCGTCATGGTTTAAACGACCCAAACAGAGCCGATATGGTCCGACGTTTCGGTTCACTGCGAGATTTGTGCCTTCATAGGCGGGAAATTCGGTGGCCGGATACCTATATGAAGTCAGCGGCGTGATTTCGCCGTGATTCACTTTTTACCGTGCCATTCATCTCTGAAGGATTCCGCATGCAGCTTCGCGGTCGCGAACCCACACTCTTTGAACTCTTGAACGACCCAATTGTCCACCTCGTCATGAAAGCTGACGGCGTGGCGAAATCTGACATCCTTTCTCTCTACGACGCCAATTCCGATGATTTGCGGGAAGAAGAGGATATCCCTGCGTTTATGTGCAGCCGTCTGCTCGAGGCGTGTTGCCTGGGCCGTATTTAACGAGCGTAACGGGGATGCCGCTGATGCCCGTACGCCAGGTATCAGCGTACGCAAAGCAGGATGACGGACTGGTCGCCATCTATTGCTTTGCCGATGGATAAACCGTCTTCCAGTCGGATTTCATGTCGACCACGGTCCAGCCACGACCGGGCGCCTCATCCAATGCCTTGTCGAGTTTGCCGACATGCGACTCGCGATCATAGGCAAATTCCCGCTCGGCATCGGTGTGGTGGACGACCAGCGCGAAGCGGGGACCGTCATTGAGCGTCGTCCACTGCAGCATCTGCAGATCGCCGTCCGAATTCCCCGCCGCGAAGATGGGCCGCCGGCCGATGAAGCGGTTGATGCCGACGGGCTTGCCGGGGCCATCGTCTACGAACTCTATCTTCGCGTCTTTCTTCAGGACTGGCTTGTCGCCGTCCAGTACGTAGGACACGACCCCGGACGTGCCCACCACCTGCTCGGGTGGAATTCCGTAGGCTTGCTCCACCCAGGGCCGCATGAATTCGACGCCGCCCCCCGAGACTATGAAGGTCTTGAAGTCGTTGGCGCGCAGGTAGGCCAACAGTTCCACCATAGGCTGGTAGATCAGTTCATTGTAGGGACGGTCGAACTTCGGATGACGGGCGGTCGCGATCCAGTCCCTAACTGTGCCAGCAAACTCGTCGGTGGTCATGCCGGCATGGGTGACCGCCATGATTTGGCCGAGGCCCTTTTTTCCCGACGCGCTAACGCCTTTGATGTCGCCGGCGAGTATCGACGCGAACGGTTCGGCATCCTTCCATTCGGGATGCTCGGAAGCCATGACCTTTACACGGTCGATGGCGAAGGCGAACTGGAAATAAACAGGCTGTTCGGACCACAGCGTGCCATCATTGTCGAAGACGGCGATGCGCTCGGCCGGCGCAACATAATTTGAACCGCCTTCGGTCGTCACCTTGGTGACGAACTCGGTGATAGCCGATTTCGCCGACCCGTCATTCCACGATGGTAATGGGTCGACCTGCGCGAACGCTCGGGACCCCAGGCAGAACGAACTGACAAAGACAAATGCCAGGATAGCGAAACGGCGGTTCAACATCGGGCTCTCCTCAAATCTCTGCCGTATGGAGGCGCCTCCAGGAGAGCCAATTCCCACAGGCATATCTAACGAAACGGCTCCGCTCGTCGGAGCGAGCGGAGCCAATGGAGCGCTGCTACTTGGCGACGCGATGCTCGAGTGCTTCGTTGATCATATTGTCGAGCCCGTTTCGAACCCTCCCAAGGTCGAGATTCTGCTTGAATGCTTCCCTTCGCTTGATGGTGTCCAGCGTGCTTTCCATGATGTTCGCGGGGTTGAAGCTCGGCGGGAAGGACCGAGGCGGAAAGTCCTTGAACGTGGCTATAAACTCAAAGACGTCGTTCGTTGATCCGTAGACGCCGCCGAGATGATCGATCTGCCAGTCCCAGAAAGTGTTGGACGTAATGTCGGCGCGCTCGAAGGGGTCCTGGAACAGGTTGAAGATCTTCTGCAGGCGAAGCGTCGTGAACGGCTCCGCCCACAATTCCAGTGTGCCGGGCGAGCGCTGCTCCGAGTACACGTATTTGTAGTCGCCCTTCCGGAAGCCGACCAGTTGGCCATCGTCGTCGGCGTAGAAGAAGTTGTCGCGGGCGCTCTTTACCCCGTTGTTGCCGCCCGCAGCGCCGCTCACTGTGCGCAGGAATTCGGACTGGTCGTACCCATCGAGGTGCACCTTGTAGTCGAGGCCGTTGGCCGTGTAGCCAGCCTTCAGCTTCTCGATGATGTCCGGTTCGCCGGCGAACGAACAGAGTGTCGGGAGCCAGTCGTTATGGCTCATCATCTCATTGGTGACCGTGTTGGGTTTTATGACGCCCGGCCAGCGGACGAAACAGGGTGCGCGGAAGGCACCCTCCCAGTTGGTGTTCTTCTCCGAGCGGAACCAGGTCATGGCCCCAT
This sequence comes from Mesorhizobium sp. A623, assembly GCF_054489405.1. Classification (NCBI taxonomy): domain Bacteria; kingdom Pseudomonadati; phylum Pseudomonadota; class Alphaproteobacteria; order Hyphomicrobiales; family Phyllobacteriaceae; genus Mesorhizobium; species Mesorhizobium sp. A623. The sequence goes on along the minus strand of NZ_JBTMXB010000010.1, from coordinate 180,478 downwards.
CCGGCCAGGTGTTCATGTGCGGGCCGTTGTCGCTCGTATAGACAACGATCGTGTTGTCCGCGATGCCCATGTCTTCGAGCGCCTTCAGCACGACGCCGATGGTATCGTCGTGCTCCATCATGCCGTCGACATATTCGCTGTCACCATGCTGGTATCGGCCGCGATGGCTGTCGCGGACATGCGTGCGCAGATGCATACGGGTCGAGTTGAACCAGCAGAAAAAAGGCTTTCCTGCGGTTTGCTGGCGCTGCATGAAATCGATGGCCGCGGTCGAGGTCTCGTCGTCGATCGTCTCCATGCGCTTCTTGGTGAGCGCGCCGGTGTCTTCGATCGTCTGCTTGCCGACCCTGCCGAAACGCGGATCCTCGGTGGGGTCGTCCACGTCGGTCGCCTTGCATTTGAGAACGCCGCGCGGGCCGTACCTGGCGCGATATTCGGGATCCTTCGGATAGTCCGGCAGTTCCGGCTCTTCCTCTGCGTTGAGATGGTAGAGATTGCCAAAGAATTCGTCGAAACCGTTCACGGTGGGCAGCGATGGGTTACGGTCGCCGACATGGTTCTTGCCGAACTGGCCGGTGGCGTAGCCGAGGTTCTTCAGCAATCCGCCGACGGTGGGATCCAGTTGGCTCATGCCCATCGGCGCGCCGGGGAAGCCCACCTTGGTCAGTCCGGTGCGTATGCCGTGCTGGCCGGTGAGAAACGCCGCGCGGCCAGCCGTGCATGACTGCTCCGAATAGTAGTGAAGGAACATGACGCCGTCGCGGGCGATGCTGTCGATGTTCGGCGTCTGGTAACCCATCAGGCCGTGCGAATAGGCGCTGATGTTAGAGATGCCGATGTCGTCGCCGAAGATGACCAGAATGTTCGGCTTGTCGCCTGCCGGCGCGGACTGCTCCTGTGCCTGCGCGGTGCGCACGCTGGTTGTCTGGGCCAGCGCGGCGGCGGCGGCAAGTGTCGTCCCGCCAAGCAGGATGCTGCGACGGCTGACACTGCCCGTGGCAGAGCCCTGCCGCGCGTCCGGAGCCGAACCCCGTTCATCTCTGGATTTATCGCTCATAGCTGTTCACCTTTCTCTTTCTGATGATGAATCGGATTTCGCCCTGACGATGCAGCGGAAGCCGACATGGCTCATCGACGTGTCGACGGGCTGCGCGTGGCGCGCGGCCGGGCGGTAGCGGCGGCAGTAGTTCGGAGCGCAGAGATGCGAGCCGCCCTTGACGACTTTTCTAGGAATCAGGATCGTCGGCTGGCGCTCGTCGAAGCTCGCGGCTTTAGGTCCGCCGCGTGGATTCTGCGGGATGCAGCAGCTCTTTTCTTCCTTGTCCGGATGTCGGCTCGACCACCAGTCCGTCGTCCACTCCCAGACATTGCCGATCATGTCGCGGAGGTCGTACCCGTTCGCCGGAAAAGTGCCGACCGGCGATGTCCGCTCAAAACCGTCGTCGAGGAGGTTCTGGTGTGGGAACTCGCCCTGCCAGGTATTGGCCATCTGCTTGCCGCTCGGCGCAAATTCATTGCCCCATGCGAATTCGGCATCCTCGACGCCGCCCCATGCCGCATATTCCCACTCGGCTTCGGTCGGCAGTTCCTTGCCCACCCACCGCGCATAGGCCAGCGCGTCCTCGTAGGCGATATGAACCACCGGGTGGTTCTCCTTCTTGAAGAGACCGCTCTTCGGGCCGAGTGGGCTTTTCCAATTCGCTCCCTCGACGAAGTCCCACCACTCCGTCGGATTGCGAAGATCGACAGGACCCGCCGTCTTCTGGAACACCAAGGATCCGGCAAAGAGCATGTGCGGGAGCGCGCCTGGGTAGTCCTTTGGATCCGGCACCCGCTCGGCAACCGTAACGTGGCCGGTCTCCTTGACGAATTCCTTGAACTGGCGGTTCGTGACGGGTGTCCTGTCAATGAAGAACCCGTCGACCGTCACCTGGTGGGCGGGAGCCTCCTCCCGGTAATGGGCATCCGAGCCCACCTGGAAGGTTCCGCCGGGCACGAAAACCATGCCGGGCGGGCAGGCAGCCGCGCCTTGCACGGCGCGGGCGGCCGTGTCCGGTCCGCCTTCCTTGATGGCATGCGCGACAAAATCGAGGGTCGTGGATTTTGCCGCACCTTCGTTCCCAAGGGAGAGATTGTCCGCTTTCATTGGTCCGTCCCGTAATCGCAACATATGTCTCGGTCCGAGTTTTGCCGGCGGCCGCTGCCGTCGGCATCAACGTGCGGTCAGCACTTATGCGGGTGCGCTGGAACGACATGCTCGTTCACTCATTGGCGTTGTCCGTCCGCGTCAGACAGACTCGTCCGGTCGCCGACACCCTCGGAAGAACGCATGTCCTATTGAAGTACGTTACCGTAACAGGCCCACCTAGCGGGGATGTCGCCGAACATCAGGTTCGGGAACCCTGCTCAGCTCGTATGGCGCGAGGCCCTTCAGCGTCTTGAGGCGGCGGCCGAAGCTGTAGGCATCGATGAGGTCCTTGCGCCCGTTGTTACTGTAACGTGCTCATGCATTCCAACAAACTGAGTCACAGTTTTGTTGATGGGATACCGCGTTGTCCCAAGCAGACCTTGTTCCAAGCAACGGGGATGACAAAGGACTGACAGGCGCTCTGGCGAAACTCGGGCATGGGTTGCCTGCGTTATGCAGAGGCTGTTTTCGCTGGGGAGGCACGACAATGCCGACGGAAGTCGACTATAGCCACCAAGGACTCGTCAAGCTGATGCTGAAGATGCCGGCCTTGCGTGGCCGATTGCAAATCCTCAGCAGAAGGGACCCTGATGTCCTGGGCCTTTGCGCTGCCTTCGGAGAGGCCAGCATCACGCTGGAACGGCTCCTCAAGGAAAACAGCCCTTCGAACCGGGAGAAAATCGAAGATTACCGGAACATATGCGACGAGATCGAGAACGACATCATTTCTCTTTGCGCGACCGAATGAGTGGCAACGGTCGCCTGGATCAGGAGGATGCGATCCGCACCTTCGGCGATGACGGCACATCGCCATGTCTACAAGGCGAGCGACACGAAACGCGCTGCCTGAAGACCACAGCCGTGCGAAACGGCGAAGGAAGAGGCGACTTGTTACAGTTACGTACTTCGCTTGATCGCGCGATGCGGCAAGGTGTGGCTTCGGCTTCGTTGGCTGAGGCAACGTGAGGGGACTGTCCGTGAAAACCAGCTTATTCAAATTGGCAGGCGCATCTGCCGTCGCGATCTGTGCGTTGGCATCGACGAAAGCCTTGGCCACCGAGTCGGCTTTCGGGCGTTACACTCCCGGTGTCTTTGCCGCACCAGGCGTCGGGTACGTACCTCCTGTGCCGGGCGTGTATTGGCAGAGTTCCACATTCTATTATCATGGTTCCGCATCGAAGGACGTTCGGATCCCCATCGGCGGGTCTACTCAGCTCGGCTTGAAGAGCGATTATTTCAGCCAGACTTTCACTGGCATATGGGTGCCGGAGTTAAAGCTCGACCATAATTTGACGCTGGCTTTCAGCATGTCGCTGCCCCTGCAGTACATGCGTGCCTCAGTCGACGTGGGAAGATTCGGCACATCCGATACTGACGGCGGGTTGGGTGATATCATATTCGGTCCCATGCTCGGATGGCATTCGGATGCGGGAACGACTTTTGCATCCGCCAGCCTGCGTGTTTTCGCGCCAACCGGCAATTACGATCAAGACGCGATCGCCAACATAGGCACCAACTACTGGACCTTTTCGCCGAACCTGTCCTTCACCACCGTCAATCCGACGACTGGCCTCGAATTCGATGTGACAGGCGGTATCGACTTCAACACCCGGAACCCGGCCACTGGCTACACGAGCGGTGCGTTGGCGCATGTCGACGCGGCTGTCATCCAGAATTTCAACAAGCAATTCGGTGCGGGGATATTTGGCTCGATCCTTTATCAACTCGCGGACGACAAAGGCGCTCTGGCAGACCGTCTTGATGGCTTCAAGGGGAGATCCTTCGCCATCGGCCCGATGGTGAAATATACGGGCGGATCGGAGACAAACCCCATCAATGCTTCCCTCAGCTGGGCACCGGAGTTCGGCGTCAAGAACAGGATGAGGGGAAACGCTTTCTATCTAAACGTGTCCGGCAAGTTCTAAAAAGGCCGCCGCCAGGCGGATCATTCGAGTGAGCCGCCCCGTGGCGAAACCAGCAACTCTTCCGCGGCCTTCCCGGCTTTTTTGTCGGCGCCTTGGGCACGACCGCTGACCTGTCCGATCAAATTGCCGGTCTGGCCTGAGAGGTTGCGCCGCGTGGCCGGATCAACGACGGAAAGCGGAGCGCTGACCGCAAGGCCCACTCCGGTTCCCACAGCCTTGGCGGTGCCGGCCGCCAGCATCGTGACGCTGTCTCCGAGCCCGATGCTGGATTCCGTGAGTGCCTGTCCCGCCACCAGCCGCGTCCCGATCGCCTGGACGATCTCGGGACTTTCGGCAAACTTGGCGTGGTGGGAGTTGCCTTCGGTCTCGAGCTTCGTCAGGTCGATCATGGTTATGCCGGCCTTTTGCGCAGCGCTGCGGTAGGGTTCGGCGTTGGGATCGATCTGACCCAGCCGATTGACGTTGCCTGCCACGATCCGCGAAACCGCAAGCGCGCGGTCGTCCTGGGAGACGAAGACCGTGAAATTGGGATGATGGTCGCCCAGATCCCGAAACTGCCTGGCGAATACGTCGACGTCGATGTCGGGCGAGGCCAGGATCACATTGTGGATCTTTGGCGCGACGCGGCCTTCCCTGATCGCCATCTGGCGAAGCGACTCCATCGCCAGCCATGTGCCCATCGAATGGGCCATGACGGTCACTTCGTGGACGCGCGGATCGCGTGCGAGAAGATGCAGCAGCGTCTCGAGCCCGTCACGGGAGTAGATCGTACTTTCGCGGTCGTAGTTGTAATCGAAGACACTGCCGCCGGAAGGCCAGGTGAACAGGATCGGTGCGACCGCAGCCTTGGAATCGTGGAAGATCTGGGCGAAGCGATAGACGGCGTCCTCGTACTGGTTGTTGAACCCATGGACGAAGACCAGCACGTCCCGGCTTTCCGGCAGGTTTTGCGCCAGCCATTCAGACCCGGCCTTCTGCGTCGGGGGCAGATGGTTGACGGCCATTGTGGCGAAGTCCGTTTCGGGGTTCGGTGGAAGCCGCTTCGGCCACTGTACCTCGCCGACCTTCCTGGCCGATTCCGGCGGGATGGAAATCTTGATCGCGTCGATCGAAAAGCCACTGTCACGTTGGCCGCTGTAAAGCGTGCCCGGATCGCCGGACGGACGACGCGTCGTGACGACCAGAAGCTCCGCGACTGACGCGTTGGGGACGGTCGCGGCAACGGGAGCCAGCACTCCCACCGGGTGGCCGCAGCCCGACAGCACGGTCACCAAACAGGACAAGGCGACGAGGCTGGTCCCACAACCCAGTTTGGCGCGATGACCGGGCCGTCGGGCGCAGCTCATTCAAATAACTCCGCTCGGGCCGAACCGGTTCAAGGGGTAGGGCGGTGAGCCGGCCGCCATGACCGTACCGGCAAGGAGGCTTGACGCCAGGATTGCAATAGCCAGGCTCGATCGTGGCATGACGTCCTTATTCCCCCAAAAGCCGCACGCTTCGTTATCCCATCTTGCTCCAAAGAAGAGCGCATAACGGGCAGCCGACGATAGCGGAGGGTGCTATGATGAAACGCCGCACCTGAAGTACGTTACTGTAACAAGTCTCGTGCCCGGCAGACGCTTCAGTCGGGCTTCACAGTCACTGCCATGGACCTTGCCGGGCAGCGAGGCGCGGCTTGGCGTCTTGATCGCTAATGGATGGGCAATCCGGCTTTGGAAATACCGTCCTGCAGCAGCGAAACAAAGGCGGGATCGAAGTGGCGTCCCGTCATGTAGCTGCGAAACGAAGCCTCCGACCCCAGGCCCGCCCTTTGCAGCGAGGCCGCTGCCGCCTGTGCGGCCGGTTGCGCTTCAAGCTGCCCAAGTGTCGCGAGATGCAGGATGCCGACTACGCAGCAAGATGCCGGATTGCTCTGTACAAGATGGGCGAGCGCCTCCTCATAGGCGCCGCGCCGATAGGCATCCATGGCCAATACGGCATGAATTTCGGGACCCGCCGTTTCCGCGAGATCGCGCGCTTTCTCGACAAGTGGCATCGCGTCGTCCCAACGCCCGGTAAGCGCCAGCACACCGGCAAAGGCGGCCGCTGCGTCGTGGTCGTACGGATTCAACGCCATTGCGCGGCGGCCAGCCCTGATCGCGGCGTCGGTATGGCCGAGACGGAATAGCGCTTCCATTTGCGCCAGGGCGCCACCGGCCGAGCTGGGTGCGAGAACGGTCGCCGTGTTGGCCAGGTTGAGGGCACGCCTGGCCAGATCACCGGAAGGCTGCACGGGATCGAGCATCGGCAGCACCCGGGAAAGGGCGGCATGGGCGGCGGCGTTGCCCGGCTGAATCTTGATGGTTTGCTCGAGGCAGGCTTTCGCCGTTCGCAGCGTTGCCGGATCGGGTGAATGCAGCGCCCGATAGGCACGCAGGACGCACCCGTTGCCCAAGGTCGGCGCGGCATAATCCCTGCGCAACTCGGAATTGCTGATCGTTCCCCGCAGGCCGGCAATGCGATTCGCCAGCCGCGCCACCATCCGGTCCCGGTCTTCCGCCTGCTGCGGTATCGGTTCGACACGCGATAGGAGGACCCCGCCGCCGTGGCGGTCGCCGACCTGCCACCAGAGCGACTGCTGCGGCGACTGCGAGCGATAGTCCACAGCGATCTGGTAGGCGGCCTCGAACGCCCGGGTTGAAGGTGCCATTGGCGCATTGTCAAGCTGGACCTGAGCATCGGTCCCGTCCACAATCGTGACGGTCTGGAACCGGGACATAGCAACAAGCAAGGCCTCTTTGAGATCTCGCGCGGCTTCGGCGGTTTCGTCGCCGCTTGCCGTGACAGTCAGGATGGTTCGGGGTCTTTCCGATAGTGCGCCCCCCCGTGGCGTCAGAAATTGCCACAAGGCAACCCCGGCCAGTGCAACCCCGCCTGCGATCAGTGCAGCCGCAAGTCCTCGAAACAGTTTTGCCGCATGCGCGGAGTGCCCTTGCCCGGATACGGCATCCGAAATGCCGGCAACAGTGACCACCTTGTCGGCGGCCGGGGTCACAGGCACCGGCGAAGGGTGCCGCCTGCTGATCGTGGGCACATACCCGCCCTTGGGCAGATCAATGCGAAGCAAGCTCTGCTGCCCGTGAACTTCGTAATAATGAGAGAGTGAGGAGCGGAGCCGCATCGCTTCTATCCGCACGATGGGGTCGATTATCGGATCGAAATCCGTTGGTCGGCCGAAAACGTCCACGGCGACCGAATAGGCTTTGATCTTGTCGGTAGCGCCCTCGAGCACCTTTTCCGTGACGTAGCGCAAAAAGCGTTTGTTCCGTTCGGATGAGCGAAACCTGGGATCGGTCAGCACCCGCTCCAGTTCCGCCAACGTCTCCTCTGCGGAAACCGGCGAATCCCTCGGCTTACCGTCGAAGAACGACTGCACCCCTTCGGCGGCTATCCGCTCGCGTGGCGGTCCCCTTCCCATTTTGACCAGGCGCAAATGAAGCCGGCCAGGCGTTTCCTGCTCCCAAAACATTTGCTAATTAAGCTTTCTCTTCAATACCTTACCCTGCTCTGCGATTTGGTCATTCGGCTGGTCCATGCTAGGCGTTGCCGTACAGTCGCGTCCACAAGGTGGCACGGCGGACGGTGTGCCGACATATCCTGTTCGACCAGAGGGTCGATTAAGTCGATGAAGTGGCGGTTGGAGCGGCTGCCGCGCCAGGGGGGGGTACAATGAGCGTCGTTGCCGATCCCGAACAGCAAGGGTCGCATCCGGTCACTGTCCGCAACACACGTGCCCAGATTTCAACGCGCGAACCTGTGGCCCTCCCCAATATGAGCCTGGAACGAACATTGGGTTCGTTCTGGCGGGCGCAAACCGCCGGCTGGCTTTTCGGTGCGGTGTTCGGCTTCGTCAGCCGAATCATCGCCTTCGAAGATCTGCCGCTTGCCCTGATGCTGACGGCTGTTCTCGAACCCATCGGGTTTTCGTTGACCGCCATGGCCCACTCGGTCTTCCGGGACCGCATCAGGCGCGGTGTAACCCTGATGGTCGTCGCGGTTGCGCTGGTGTTGTCGGTTCTTGCCGGACTGGGCCAGATGCTGGTTGCCGATGCTATCAAGACGGCGATGCTGCCGCAGAACGATCCCAACCTGGTTTCCAGCAAGCTTGTCGTCCCTGCCGTCTATTATGCGCTGGTGTTCATGGGATGGTCGCTTGCCTATCTATGGATCAACGCCGAAGGAGATGCGCGCACTGCGCGGTTCCAACGTGGCAAGGCGCGAGAAGCTGCCCTCAACGCCGAATTGAACCGGCTGCGTTCGCAACTGGATTCGCATTTCCTGTTCAACGCCCTGAATATCGTGGCGATGGAGATTCCGGAATCACCCGATATAGCGCTTGAAATGACAAAGCGCGTGGCAGCCTATTTGCGCTACTCTCTCGCTCATCATGACCAGCGATTGTGCTCCCTGGCCGAGGAATTGGAAGCGATGCACAATTATTTACGCATCCAGGAACTGAGGTTCGAAAGCCGGCTGGATTATAAGTTTGATGTAGACCCGAATATCGAGGAAGCTTGGGTTCCCCATCTTGTCTTGCAGCCGCTTGTCGAGAACGCGGTCAAACATGGCCTCGCCACCGCCAACGGGCATCTTGCCATCACGGTTTCAGCCGAACGACGCGGTACGCAACTTGCGGTGGAAATCCGCAACTCCGGTCAGTTGAAGTGGCACAGTCGGGACCGGCCGGCAGTCGGTCTTGCCAATACCCGCCGCCGATTGGAACTGCATTATCCCGACCGCCACAGGCTGACCATCAACCGGGCAGGGGAAGAGGTGGTTGTAAGACTGACGCTATGGGGGAACGCATGTTACGCCTGATGCTGGTCGATGATGAACCGCGCGCACGCCGTGGCCTGAAGCGGATCATAAACATGAACGCGGACACCGAGATCGTCGGCGAAGCGGATTCGATCGCCGCCGCGTGCCAACTGGCCAACGCACTCAAGCCGGACGCCATCTTTCTGGATGTCGAGCTTGGCGACGGGCGCGGCTTCGACCTTTTGGACCAGATAGAACCGGGGCCGGCCATCGTCTTCGTCACGGGGCACAGTGGCTACGCGCCGCAGGCATTCGATGTCGCCGCGCTCGACTACCTCCTGAAGCCGGTCGATGAAGACCGGCTATCGGTCACCCTGGAGCGAATACGGCGGTTTCAAGAGCAGGCAGGCCGGGATCGTTCAGTCCATCCGGATCAACCGCAACGCGTCCACATCAGGCTGCCCGGCCGTTCGGCTATCGTGCCCGTCGACAAGATCGCGCTGCTGATGGCCGAGGGTGATTTCACCCGCATCCTGATGGCCAACGGCCACAATCATTTCGTATGCCGCCTGCTCCGCGGCTTCGAGGCCGAACTTGCCGAGCCGCCATTCGTGCGGGTCAGCCGCTCGCTCCTTTTCAACCTCGATCATGTGGAGAATGTTGCCGCCCATGATGGCGGCCGCTCGGTCGTGTCGTTCGGCAGCAAGCTGGAGCCGGTCGTGCTGGGGCGCACGCCCACCCGGCGTCTGCTGCGCCACCTTCCCTCCCATTGACCGAAACGCGCTTCAAAAGGAAGGCTATGCCGTAGGCGCGCCGCCTGCCGCCGTCCATCGCCTGGGCCTGCCCCGCTCGCTTATGAAGTAGACGATACTGTAGGTGACAATCGTCGCGTCGGCGAGAAAGGCCGGAAGGTAGCCCATTATCCACGGCTCACCGAGATTGGTGAGAAAAAGATAGACGACAAGGCTCTTTTCGACAGCGCTGAACAGCATCGTCTCGAAGCGCAGCCATGGACGGAACGCGGCGACAACCATCATGGCGCCGATGCAAAATACCATGAGACCCCAATGCCGCAGGACCGGTACGCTGGAGGGTGTGTAATCGACGAAGCCGCCGAGGAGTGACGTGATCGCACCGATGTCGAACGCAAGCGGCAGCGTCGCGCATGTGACCAGCCCGAACAGGATCAGAAACCACTTGATGGTCCGGTCGATGAAAGCGTTGATGGCATGCATGGCTTCTTCCCGATCCCGATGATAGGCACCGATGGCACAATCCCACTCTGAACTGCCGATTGGAGTACGTTACTGTAACAACGACCCTCGACGGCAATGCTGCTCTCTCTACAATTGAAGCGGGTGTTGTCACGTTATCTGAAAATGATTGCACCGATCCCGGTGGCGCCCAATTCAAGCAAGTACTTATTCCGCCATCGCCTGCAGGCGGTGAATGTGGATGGCGAGAGCAGAGCGTTTTGAACGGGGCGGGACGAACAGATTGCGAAAAGCCGAGGTGAGTTCGCTTGGGTTCTTGTATCGGTCGCACCATCGCGATCAGGACGCGCAACAGATTGGGCCGCCTCATTCTACTGATCCCATAATGGGAGGGCCAAAGAGTCGATCCCGAAGAGAAGCTAGGGCCCGCGAAAGACGTTAATCACCAGCCGAGCGGAAAGCCCGAAAGCGCTTGACCTCAACACGCCGAATAGAGAAGACCCCCGCGAAAGGGCTGTCCTGTTGGATACCGAACTCGACGGATTGCCGCCTGAACTGCGCTGGCGCGAATGGATGACGCGCGTCGAGGCCGTCATCTTCGCCTCGCCCGAACCCGTCACGTGCGACCTGCTCAAGCGCGTCATTCATGGCTTCCACTGCAGCGCTGTCATCAAAGCTTTGGTCGATACCAATACCTTTAGTAAACGCCTTCATAGGCGGCGAGGATTTCCTCCTGCGTTTTTCCTTCAAGGAAGGCGATTTCACCCTTCTTGTGCTTGACGTAGGTTTCGGAGAACCCCTGCGGAAGCCAGCTTTTCACAACATCGTTCGCTTCGAACCGTTCCAGCGCGCTTCCAAGCGTCTGTGGTAGGCGGACATAATCGCGCGCAGATAGAGCCTCGGCATCGAGCAGCGATAGGTCGTCTTGCGTCGCGTCCGGCGGCTCCAACCCCTCCTCGATGCCCTGCACCCCGGCATGAACGAGTGCAGCCAGTTGCAGATAGGGGCTTGCGGTTGCGTCCGCCGCGCGGAATTCGAAATTGAACTGCGACGCCTTGGCAATATCGCTGAGATCGGACACCGGGCAGATGCGCACGGATGCCTCGCGGTCGCGGTAGCCAAGATTGTTGAACGCCGCACTCCAGCGGTTCGGCGTCAGCCGCAGATAAGACACCACGCTTGGCGCGGTGATCGCCACGATCGAGTCGAGATATTTCAGGATACCGGCAACGAACTGCCCGGCCGGTTTCGACAGTTCGTGCCTGCCGGCGGGGTCGTAGGTAGCTGGCGTCCCGTCGGCCGACAGAAAGCTCATATGGATATGCACGCCATTGCCGACGCCTGCCGGATCGCGGATCGGCGTGAAGGTGACCGTATGGTCGAGGCGGTCGGCGACGGAAAGCACCATTTCGCGGGTGATAAGCGAATGGTCGGCGATGGTGACGCCGCGCTGCGGACCCATCGTGACCTCGTACTGGCCCGTGCCGAATTCTTTCATGAAGGTATCGGGCGCGACGCCCGCCTGGCGCATCGCTGCGATCAACGCCTCGGCAAAAATGCGCTCGGAACGAAATCCGGCCAGCGAAAACGCATCGCCCGGCGGGCTCGGGCGGTTCTTGAACTGGAACTCATGCTCGAACGCCCCGAACAGGGTCAGCCCGGTGACCCGCTCAAGCCTCTGCAACGCAGCGCTCAGGATAGAGCGCGTGCAATATTCCCAGGGCCTGCCGTCGGTGTGCAGGATGTTGCCGATGGCGAAGTGTTCGACCGGCCCGTCATCCCCGAACTCGACGCGAACGCGTGCCGCCGGGTCGGGGATCAGCGTCAGGTCGCCAAGCGAGCCGAACGGGCTCTCGGCGATGGAGTCGAAACAAGTGATCTGAACATTGGTCGGCGTCCAGCCGATGCCGCGTGAAAGTCGCTTGTCGAACTGCGATGCGGGAAATGCCTTGCCCCGGACTTTGCCAGCAAGGTCGCTGGTGCAGGCGACCACCATTTCTTCACGCTTCATCGAGCTTCGAACTCCCTTTTTCCGGCCCGGCACCGGGCGAATTCAGCCGCACGGCGTCCCAGGCTTCAATACGTTCGCGCGTGGCGGTCCAGTCTGCTTCAGAGACCTTCACGATGAGGGCCTCCATAAGGGCGAGCACGCAGACCGCCGTATCCCAAGCCGTGCCGGAGACGATGGGCAAGGCGACGACGATGTCGCTGTCACGGGCGACCGGCGACATCCATTTGTCGGTGATCAGGATGATCGAGGATTTCCGCTTCTGGTGGATGGTTTCGGCCAGCATGGCGATGTCGGGTTGATAGCGACGGAAATCGAACAGCACGACCACGTCCTGCTTGCGCATGCGCAGCACATATTCCGGCCAGAGTTCGTGCGCGCTGGGCAGATGCTCGACCCGGCCGCGGATCTGGCGCAAATGCACCGAAAGATAGGTCGCCAGGCTGTCGCTGATGCGCCCGCCAAGGATGAAGATGTTGCGCGTCGGGTCCGCCAACAGCCTGCAGACCGCGTCGAACTGCCCTGATGGGCCGTTCTGGGCCATCTCCTGCAAAATCTGGCCGAGCCGGCCGGCATATTCGGCCAGAAACCCCTCCGGCGCCGTCTGGCCTGCGTCGCTCTTCAGATCGAGCGGGGAAAGCTGGCTTTCCTTCAACTCGCCGATCAATTGGCGCTGGAAATCATGATAGCCGCCAAAGCCGGCCTTGGCGACGAAGCGGGTGATCGATGGCGCGCTGACGCCGGTTCGGCCGGCCAGTTCCTGTATCGTATGCAAGCCGGCGAACGGATAATCCGCAAGGATCGCATTGGCGATCTTCCGCTCGCTGGCGGTGAACAGGGCCATCATCTCAATTATCGTGGCGCGGACGGTCATCGGCGATGTCAATCGAGGGTTTGCGCTTCGGATACGCTGGAGCCCGCATTACTCCCACAATGAAAATTATTGGTCAAACTGAAACATGTAATTGACTTTGGTTGAAATATTTCATCCATTCGAGGCTGTGGACAAAGCGGGCGCAAGCCGTGAAGCTGAGGCGATGTTGCAGACACTACAGCAAGACAGCCCTTTGTTGAGCGGCGCCGAAATGGCGCCGGTCGAGGCCGTCAACCTGTCGGGTGCATCGCCCTTCGTGCTGACCTGCGAACATGCCGGACGCGCCATACCCCGATGCCTGGGCGACCTCGGCATCAATGCCGCGGAAATGGATCGCCACATCGCCTATGACATCGGCGCCGAAAATCTCGCGCGCGCCATGTCGGCGCTTCTCAATGCACCCCTGTTTTTGCAGCCCTACAGCCGGCTTGTTGTCGATTGCAATCGGCCTTTCGAAGCTGAGGATTGTTTTCCCGAGATCAGCGACGGGACGCCCATCCCGGCCAATCGCCAGCTCTCCGAGACTGCGCGCAAGCAGCGCTTTTTCGAAATCCACCAGCCCTTCCATCGCGCGGTCGGAAACTTTCTGGACGAGCGCAGGGATGCGGGAAAGCCGATGGTCGTGATTTCCGTGCACAGCTTCACGCCGCGCATGGCGGGCATCGATCGGCCATGGCTGATCGGGCTACTGTCGAACAGGGACCGCAGCTTCGCCGAGAAATTCATGACGGCCTTCGTGGCCGCCAATCCCGACATATCTATTGCTCACAACCGGCCCTATAGCGTTGACGACCAGTCGGATTATGTGGTTCCGGTTCACGGGGAAGCGCGTGGGATTCCACACCTCCTCCTCGAAATACGCAACGATCAGATCGCCCGGCCAAAGGGGCAGGAAAACTGGGCGCGGCTTGTGTCGGATGCGCTGCTGACCGTGACGCCGAATGAGAAAGGCCGCCACAGTGGCAATTGATTTCCCGACCTCACGCGAGATTCCGCTGGACCCGAAGACGTCTGCGTTGCTGTTCATCGACGTCCAGAATTTCGCCGCCAGGCGCGACGGCGGCGAATTCAAGGATGTTTCCGAGGCGGAGATGGAAGGCAAATACGCCTACTATTTCAACCGTCTCGAGCAAACCGCCATTCCCAACATGCAGAAGCTTCAGGCAGCTTTTCGCGGTGCCGGCATCGAAGTGCTCTACACCACCATAGAGAGCCTGACCAAGGATGGCCGCGACCGCAGCCTCGACTACAAGATCACCGGCTTCAACGTGCCGAAGGGCTCGCATGACGGCAAGGTCATCGACGAGCTTGCACCGGGCGACGACGAGATCGTGCTGCCGAAAAGCTCGTCCAGCGTTTTCATATCGACCCATCTCGACTATCTCTTGAGGAATCTGGGCGTCAAGCAATTGGTGATTTCGGGCATCGTGACCGACCAGTGCGTCGAATCCGCGGTGCGCGACGCCTGCGACCTCGGCTATCTGGTGACCTTGGTTCCCGATGCCTGCGCCACCTACAGCGACGAACGCCACGACAACTCGTTGAGAACCATCAAGGGCTATTGCCGACAGGTCGATACCGCCGTCTTGATAGAAGAGATATCCTGAACGCCAAATCCGGGAGAGGATTGGCTTCAAAGGGGGAATAAAAGCGTCGCTGCCAGCTTTAAGGACGGACACTCCGTCGAGGTTTGGAACGGCAGCATCCATTGTTCTACGATAACGAACGAGAAGGGGAGTGAGTATCATGAGAACAACGAAAGCCATCCTTGGCGCGGCGGCAGGCTTGCTGCTGCTCGCGTCGGCCGCTCATGCGGCAGACGACAAGATCATCATCGGCGGCGCCATGTCGCTGACCGGCGTGCAGGCACCGCTCGACACGCCGGCACTGAAGGGCGCTGAAGTCGCGGTCAAATACCTCAACGACAATGGCGGCATCCTCGGCAAGCAGGTCGAGCTGATCAACATCGACGGCAAGTCGGACCCGGTCACGGTCGGCAACGTCGCCGTCGAGCTGATCGACAAGGGCGCGCAGCTCATCATGGCGCCGTGCGACTTCGACTTTGGCGGGCCCGCCAGCCGCGAAGCACAGTCGGCCGGCATCGTCGGCATCTCCACCTGCGCCTCCGATCCGCTCTACTCTTCGTGGTCGCTCGGCGACAAGCAGTTCACGCTTTCCATGTGGAACACGACGATGGGCGCGGTAGCCGCCGATTTCGCGCTCAAGGAAAAGGGCTGGAAGACGGCCTATGTCGTCACAGACCAGTTCATCGCCTACACCAAGTCGCTGTCAAAATATTTCGTCGCGCAGTTCAAGGCGGATGGCGGCGAGATCCTGCTTGAGGATACCTACACCAACGGCGACAACAACTTCTCGGCCCAGATCGCGCGCTTGCAGGCGCTCGGCAAGAAGCCGGACGTGATCTTCCTGTCGTCCTACGGCCAGGACATCGGTGCGATCATCCGCGCCTTGCGTGAAGTCGGCTACGACGCGCCGGTGATGGGCGGCGACGCCTATGACGACCCGGCAATGCATGAGGCGCTTGGCGAAAAATTCGGCAACAACGTCTTCTTCGTCACGCACACCTGGATGGGCCCGGAAGCGCATCCCGACATGCCGAAATTCATCGAACTCTACACCAAGCTGCATGGCGAGGCGCCTGATACGTCCTTCGTCTCGACCGGCTGGGATACGATCATGATGATGGCGCAGGCGATCACGGCCGCCGGCAGCACCGACGGCGATGCGGTCGCCAAGGCGCTGGAAGACGGCGAGTTCAAGCTCCTGACCGGCGATCTGAACTACGGCACGGCCGAAGAAGGCCACGCGCCCGACAAGGCCGCCGTGCTGATCGAACTCAAGGGCGGCAAGCCCAGCTTCGTCGGCTGGCGTCGTCCGGAGAGCGTTCCGGCTCCCTGACCTTCAGATGCCGGGGCCTCGCGCCCCGGCATCCTTCAATGGATCGGTCCATGTCCCAAAAATCGCTTAACGCGGCCGGCGTCTCGGTCGAGTTCTCCGGACTGCGCGCGCTCGACAATGTGTCGCTGTCGCTGTACCCGGCTGAAATCGTCGGGCTCATCGGGCCCAACGGTTCCGGCAAGACGACCCTGATCAACGCCATTACCGGCCAGGTGCCGCTCGCCGGCGGGCGGGTGACGCTGGGCGACGAACAGATTTCGGGCCTGCCGCCGCGCCGCATCGCGCTCAAGGGCATCAACCGCTCGTTCCAGATCGTGCGCCTGTTCAACAACATGACGATCGTCGAGAACGTGGAATGCGCCGCACTGGCGCACGGCATCGGCCTGCGCGAGGCGCGCCGCAGGGCCGAAACGCTGCTGGCGGAATTCTCGCTGGAACACAAGGCCGACGATCTCGCGGCAAGCCTCAGCTATGGCGACAAGCGCCGCGTCGAAATCGCCAGGGCGCTCGCCGCCGATCCGGCCTTCCTGCTGCTCGATGAACCGGCGGCCGGCATGAACGAGGCGGAGTCCGAGACGCTGCTGCATATCCTTTCGGAACTGCCCCGCGCCCGTGGCCTCGGGCTGCTCATCATCGATCACGACATGAGCCTGATGATGCGGCTGTGCAACCGGCTTCATGTGTTGGCTTCCGGTCGCACCATCGCCGAAGGCAAGGCCGACGAGGTGCGCAAGAACCCGGCGGTGATCGAAGCCTATCTCGGCTCGGAGGCCGCCCATGCTTGAGGTCAACGATCTCGAAGTCCGCTATGGCGCGATCCGCGCCGTGCGCGGCGTGTCGTTCAAGGCAGCCGAGGGTGAGCTTGTTGCAATCCTCGGCGCCAATGGTGCCGGCAAATCATCGACATTGATGTGCGTTGCCGGTGCGCTGAAGGTTTTTGGAGGCTCCATCCGGCTGGAAGGCCAGGATATGACGTCCGCCAATCCCGAAAAGATGGTGCGCGCCGGCGTTGCCACGGTGCCCGAGACGCGCGACGTGTTTCCCGATCTCACGGTCGAGGAAAACCTGACGCTCGGCAGCTATGTCCGCCGCAAGGACACGGCCGGCGTCGCCGAAGACCGGACACGCATGCTGGACCTTTTTCCAAGGCTGGCCGAGCGGGCTTCGCAGCCGGCGGGAACGCTTTCCGGGGGCGAGCAGCAGATGCTGGTCATCGCCCGCGCGATGATGTCCCGGCCGAAGGTGCTGTTGCTCGACGAGCCTTCGCTGGGCCTCGCGCCGGTGGTTGTCGAGCAGATTTTCGAAATGATACGGACGCTCAAGCAATCGGGCCTGACCATCGTTCTGGTCGAGCAGAATGCGTCCAAGGCGCTGTCGGTCGCCGACCGGGCCTATGTGATGCGTCTCGGCAAGATCGCCGCAAGCGGTAGCGCGAAAGAGATCGCTGCGACCACCGATCTCGGCGCACTGTATCTAGGGGAATGAGAGCGTGACCTTCACCGTCCAGTTCCTCATCGACGTGCTCAGCCTCGGAGGCGCCTATGCGCTGATGGCGCTAGGGTTGGTCATCGTCTACGGCATCCTCAAGCTGGTGAACTTCGCCTATGGCGAACTCATCATGGTCACCGGCTATGCCATGTTCCTGATGGGTGGCTCCGGCCTGCCCTGGCTGGTGATGGCCGCTGTTGCCGTGTTGATGGCGGTGCTGGCCGGCATCGCTACCGACTATGTCGCGTTCCGCCCGGTGCGCGCCAAGTCGGTCACCGCCGTGCTGATCACGTCCTTCGCCTTCTCCACGCTGCTTCAGAATGCAGCGCTGCTGTTCATCTCGCCGCGCCCGCGCGCGGTGCCGCTTCCGGACATATTCTCGCAGACGGTGACCATCTTCGGCGCCATCACGCCGATCCGAAACCTGATCACCATCGTTACGGCGTTTGTCATGCTGGGCCTGTTCGCCCTGCTGATGCGGAAAACCGTGCTCGGCATCGCCATGCGCGCCGCCGCCACCAACTTCACCATGGCCCGCATGCTCGGTGTGCCGGCGAACCTGATTATCTCATCGGCCTTCGCGATCAGCGGCTTTCTGGCCGGCGTCGTCGGCCTGCTGTGGATCGGGCGCATAGGCACTGTCGTTCCCGGCATCGGGCTGGAGCCGCTGCTGGTCGCCTTCATCGCCACCGTGATTGGCGGCATGCGCTCGATGACGGGCGCGGTGATCGGCGGCTTCCTGCTTGCCCTGATTGACACGACGCTGAACTACACCCTGGCGCAGGAACTGCTGAAATTCCGCGACGCTTTCACCTTCAGCCTCGTCATTTTGATCCTGTTGTGGCGGCCGGACGGCCTCATAAAAGGTCCGGCAACGGGCCAGAGAACGTGAGGGCCCGATGAAAAAGCATCTTCTCACCGCAGTCATCCTGGCGGGAATGATCGTCCTGCTGGCGCTGCTGGCGCAATTCCTGGGCATCCGGCTCTACGACCGCATCGCCACCAATCTGTGCATCTCGCTGGTACTGGTGATCGGGCTGCAGGTGTTCATGGGCAATTCCGGCATCCTGTCCTTCGCGCATATCGGCTTCATGGGCGTCGGCGCCTATACGTCGGCCGTGCTGACCATCCCGGCGCAGATGAAGGGCATGGCGCTGCCCGATATCTACCCCGTCCTGCAGGGCGTCGAACTTTCTCCCTATGTAGCGATCGCGGCCGGCGGACTGATGGCGGCGCTTGTTGCCGCCGTGCTGTCCTATCCGCTGATGCGCCTTTCCGATGCGGCGGCGGTCATCACCTCGTTTGCGCTGCTGGTCGTGCTCTACACGGTCATGACGCATTGGAGTCAGGTGACCAACGGGCCGCGCACGCTGTTTGGCCTGCCGCGCGCCACCGACCTGCCGCTGTCGGCGGGGGTCGCCATCCTCGCGGTCATCGGCGCGCTGGCATTCAAGGAATCGCGCACCGGGCGGTTGTTGCGGGCAAGCCGTGACGACGAGACGGCGGCCGCTGCTCTCGGTGCGCATATTCCCCGGCTGCGCTGGCGCGCCTTCATTCTGGCCGCCCTGTTTGCCGGCATCGGCGGCGCGCTGTGGGGGCACTTCATCACCTCCTTCTCGCCAAAATCCTTCTACCTGAAGGAGACTTTCCTCATCCTCAGCATGCTGGTGATCGGCGGCGCCAACACGGTGACGGGGGCTGTCGTCGGCACCTTCATCGTCACCATCGCCTATGAAAGCCTGCGTGGGTTCGAGATTGTGCTCAACGACGCCAAGTTCATGCCTGGCCCGGTCATCGGCCTCACCGAGATCGTATTGGCGCTGGCCATGATCGCAGTGCTTTCGCTCCGCCCAGGCGGCCTGTTCCCAACGCGCGAAATCGGCGCCTTGCTGACGCGCAAGAAGACCAAGGCGGAGAATCCATCATGAACTGGAAGACTGCCAACAGGTCCTTCTACTACGCCAATGCCGAAGAGCCCGACGATCTGGACCTCGATCCGAGCGCTACGGCCCTGCTGGTGATCGACATCCAGAACACCTATCTCGAGCCCAAGGACACGCCCGAGGAAACCGCGCGCTGGCAGCCCTTCTACGACCGCATGCGCCAGACGGTCATTCCCAATACCGCCAAGCTGATCGCCGACTGCCGCAAGCGTGGCGTCGAGGTGATCTATGCGCGCATCGGCTGTCACAAGGATGACGGCCGCGACCGTTCGCTCAGCCAGAAGAAGCCGGGCTTCAACTATCTGCTGCTGCCGAAAGATCGAGCCGATGGCCAGATCGTCCCGGAACTTGCGCCGCTGGGCGACGAGATCAACATCATCAAGACCACCGACAGCGCGCTGACCGGCACCAATCTGCGGCTGATCCTGCGAAATATGGGCATAAAAGACGTCATCTGCGCCGGCATCTTCACCGACCAGTGTGTTTCCTCGACCATTCGCAGCCTTGCCGACGAAAGCTTTGGCGTGGTCCTGGTGGAGGATTGCGCGGCGGCAGCGACGATGGAACTGCACCAGCATGAAATCGAGGTCATCAACATGATCTACTGCCACGTCGTGCAACTGGATGAAGTCGACGGCTTGTTCGCCTGAAGCTCACGGAGGTCGAAAATGAGCGTTGCGGGTCTTTACGAGCGCGACGCCGCTTCGATCTCCAAAATGTCTTTCCTGCGCTTCTTTCCCCAGGCCGTAGTTGGCGGCGAGGGTGCCTACCTGTTCACCGACGACGGCCGCAAGCTGCTTGATTTTTCAGCATCCTGGGGAGCGGCCAGCCTCGGCCACTCCCATCCGGCAGTCCGGGAGGCCGTCGGCAAGGCGCTAGAAAGCCAGGCCGGCGCCAGCCATCTGTCGAGCGCCAATCTTCCCGCCGTCGAGCTTGCCGAAAAATTGCTGTCGCTTGTACCTGGGCGTGCGGCCGGGCGTGTCTGGTTCGGGCATTCCGGGTCAGATGCCAACGAGACGGTGGCGCGTGCCGTGGTCGCTGCGACCGGCAGATCGCGCATCATCTCTTTCGACGGCGCCTACCACGGGGGAACCGCCGGTTCCATGGCAATTTCCGGCCATCCGGCACAACAGGGAGATGTCAGGTCTAAGGGGCTGACATTGATCCCTTTCCCTAACGCCTATCGCGACGGTGGCGGGGACGAAGCCGAAGAAAGAGCGATCGCGCACCTCGAAAATCTGTTCGCCGGTCCGGTCCCGCCTCGCGAAGTCGCTGCCCTGTTCATCGAACCGATTCAATCGGATGGCGGAATGGTGGTGCCTCCTGCGAACTATTTCCGAAAGGTTGAAGCCTTGTGCCGGAAGCACGGCATCCTGCTGGTGGCGGATGAAGTGAAAGTCGGATTGGGGCGCACCGGCCGTCTGCACAGCTACCAGCATTTCGGCATCGAGCCCGACATTGTCGTGTTCGGCAAAGGGCTGGGCGGCGGATTGCCTGTATCAGCGGCGGTCGGCCCGGCGGCGATCATGAACCATGCCGCCGCGTTCTCCTTCCAGACGGTGCATGGAAACCCGGTTTGTTGCGCGGCCGCCCTTGCCGTCCTGGATACGATTGAGCGCGAAAGCCTCGCCGCCAACGCGGCCGCGGTCGGCTCTCACATGATGCAAGGCCTTGAGCGGCTCAAGCAGAAACACAGCCTGATCGGCGATGTGCGCGGGCGCGGGCTCGCCATCGGCGTCGAACTGGTCACCGATCGCATGAGCATGGCGCCGGCAAAGCGCGAGACAGCATTAGCAGCCTACCGCATGTTCGAACTTGGCCTTGTCGTCTACTACGTCGGCGTGAGTTCCAACGTGCTTGAGTTCACACCGGCCCTGACGCTGACGAAAAAAGAGGCATCGGCCGGGCTCGATCTGCTCGACCAATCGCTTTCCGACGTCGAGGCAGGCCGTGTCGACCCGGCACTATTGGAAGCATATCAAGGTTGGTGACGTGCGCCGACAGGCGGCAACGCTATGTCTGGGCTTCAGCTTGGCAGAGGTTGTGTTGCAAACTTTTTGATAACGGCAGCAAGGCCGATCACTTGACGGGTTTCAGGCGGCGATCGCCTCGAACTGTTCTTTCAGCGATGGGGCGGGATTGTAGGCTAATCGGCCTTGCCGCTTTCGCATCATCTGAACCATCTCGATGCCAGCCAGAGTAGCGGTTGCTGCCACGAACGCCTTGAAACCCAGCATCGGATGGACCCGCCGCTTGATGCGCCGATGATCCTGCTCGATCCGGTTATTGAGGTACTGGCTCCGGCGGATGCAAATCAGCTTCAGCGATTGCCGCGACCGAGCGGCGCACGGCTGGATGGTCACGCTATGATCGAAGGCAAGCGTTGCGGCGTCAAATATGCCGTCGTCACCATGTGCATTGGCGACGGTATGGGCGCGGCAGGACTGTTCGAGATCGTCTGAAATGGCCTTAATTCGCAGCGACGCTTGGCGCGGTGACGCGGCAGCCGGCGAAAAGGTCCAGAGCCGGATTGTAAACCTTCGTCTCAACGTCCATCAACCCCAGAACGCTGGGGAAGAAATTGTCGTGAGACGTCGTGTCAGCTGATTTCTTGGCAAGGCAGGCCATATCGAAGCCGGCCGATTTAGCCAGGCTGTCGCTCATCCAGGTAAGAAACGGAACGTGCGTCTGTTGCGTCGGCGCTGCGAAATAGGGCAGCCCGTGCAGATAGATGCCGTTTTCGCCGAGCGACTCGCCGTGGTCAGATAGGTAGATCATCGACGCATCGATATTGCTGCGCGCCTTTAGCTTGTCGATCACGCTCGACACAATGTGATCCGTGTAGAGAATGGTGTTGTCGTAAGCGTTGGTGATTTCTTCGGGAGTACAATCGCCGAAATCGTTGGCGCGGCAATCAGGCACGAATTTTCGATATTCATCCGGGTAGCGGGCAAAGTAGGCCGGTCCGTGGCTGCCTAGCTGATGCAGGAACAAAACGCTGTCCCCCTTGACCTGGTCGAGCCATCCATCGACCTTGTCGATCAATATCTCGTCCAGACACTCACCGCCCTTGCAAAAACGAGGATCTGCAGACGTCGGCAGGAACTCGTAGGGGATGCGGTCCGCAATATGGTAATCGCCGGTGTCGTTGTCGAGCCAGGAGACATTGACCTTGGCGTTCTTCAAGACATCGACCAGGTTCTGTGTGGCAAGTCCCTTGCGGTGAGTGTAGTCCGCTCGGCCATAGAGCGAAAACATGCAAGGCAACGAGACCCCCGTTGATGTCCCGCAACTCGACATGTTCGAGAAATAGACAATGTTCTGCTGCGCAAGGCTCGGGTTCGTTACCCGCCCGTAACCGTTGAGCGAGAAATCCTGCGCACGTGCAGTCTCGCCGAGCACAACGATGGCGACTCGCGGCCGTCCATCAGCACTGACGTGCGTACGGTGTGCATCGGTACCGATAGGCTGGGCGACTATGCTGCGATCCTTGAACTGCGATTTCGCCAATTGCACGGCGCCCTGGATCGGCATCAGCGGATTGAACTGGCTGATAAGATCGCGATTGGCGCGCTCGACGCTGAAAATCGTCCGGTAGGAAGTCATGCAGGCAACCGCTGCCACGGCGACGCAACCAAGGATCGCAAGAGAATTGTAATAGAGCTTTTGACGAATGGGCCGGTGAACAACCCGCACCCAGGCAACAAACGCAGACGGCAAAATCGCAAATAACAGCATGTGCAGGAAGAAGCGCGGCGTCATCAGGTGCCCAGCTTCTGCACCCGTTGATACCACCGCGTTGCGGATCATTTCCTTGTCGATGACCACCCCAAATTCATCGATGAACCAGGATGCGCCGGCAGCAGCGAAAAGCAGAAAAATCAGCGCCGGCTTGATGAAATATTTCGCCGAAAATGCAGCTACTACTGCAAAGCCGAGCACAAAAAGCGAAAGTGCAAACGCAGCGAACGCGATCGGCTCACCGGTAAAATAGCCCCAAGCCTTCGACCAGAACGTGTTATTGGCAGTGGCGGCAAGAAAAATTGTCGTCAACAGGCAAAGCGTGAGGCTGCCAATCTGTGGCCGATTTCTGCTGAACCGGCTGGGAGTCGATGCTTGGGACATGCTGCTTTCACACGGTCGCGGTGGCCTGCCGGGCGATCTGGAACCGTCGTATGTCAATTTCATGACGCGACAATCCCATTCGTCGCCAATTTAGGCGCGACCAACGGGCGAGCGGGGAGGAAGAGGCAGCGGACGATGTCGAGAGCGTCGAATAGTCGATCCAGCTCAAGGCAAACCGGCTATCGGACAGTGATATCGTATCTGGTAAAACCGGTGGCCGACTATCTGGCCCGAGCATTCCAAGATCGATGAAGCCCGCCCTCCGGGACGCTGGGGCAGCTACCGCGTTTGCCACGTGTTGCAGGTGCGGCATTTCGTTGACAGAAAGCGACCTGCGGATTACCATGCGCGGCTACTTTCAAGCGGGCATCTAGCTGGGAGGCACAGTGATGCGGTTGGGCGCTTCGATTGTTGTCTTGGCTGCGACGCTGGTCTCTGCAAATGCATTTGCTGATCCTGTCCAGTCTTCGGAAGATATCGTAAAATTTTTTGCCAACTCGGCAACACTTGGCGCGTCGCGAGGAATATGCGTCGGCACGGAAGATGAGTGCCGCAGCAAGGCCGATGTTGCGCCGGCAAAGACCGGTCTCGATATGCTGGTAAATTTCTCACTCAACTCGGCTGTCCTTGAACCAGATGCCAGGACGAAACTTACCGAATTTGCCAAGGCGCTGAAAGACAACCGGCTAAATTCGCTGAACTTCGCGGTGGAAGGCTACACCGATGCGTCGGGACCGGAAAATTACAACCAGCTTCTTTCGCAACGTCGGGCGCGGTCCGTCACCGCGTTTCTTTTGGCACGAGGCGTTGAGTCCTCGCGTTTGAGCGCCATAGGCATGGGCAAGAACAACCCACGCAGCGCCGATCCGTACGATCCCATAAACCGCCGAGTCGAAATGCGCATAAAAGCGCAATAGACGGCGCCGTCGATGTCAGGGCGGGGACTGCTCCGTACCTCTGGCCATCGAAAACGGCCCGGAACCGAAACATCGCTTTCGAAAAACTCGGTTGGTCGACTCAGTGTCAAAATTGGCGACCGACGCGCTCACAGCGCATTTTCGGCGGAAGTTATGATTCCGGCCAAGGTTTGCTTGTATTTTTCAAACTCCGGTGATGTCTGCCGGATCTGCATGGTGGCGACGGCGATCTGCCCGGCGGAACTCGGAGCCCTGCGCCCGTGCATTTTACGCTCGGCCCAGTCGACGACATAGGCTGCGTCCTTGCCGGTCAGGAACGGGTTGGCCTGGATTACCTCGACGCCCAGAATACTTGACAGCGATGAAACGCCTGGAGCCGCCAAGACCTGGTGGGCGCCCTCCATGCCCAGAAAATGGCACAGATAGAGCCGGCCTGCCGTGATCTGGTGACCCCGCGCCCGCAAATATGCTTCACCTTCCCGGGCAAGATTGCGCACCATTTCGCGCGAAATCGTGGGGTCGAAACGCAAGGCAAGGAGATCGGCGGCTGATAGCGAACGAGCCAGATCCGGCCGATAGGTTTTCATCATCCGGACCCAGGTCTTGGAGATGAATTGTCCAAGGCCGGTAGCCGAGGAATTGGGGTTCTTGGCCCGCGCGCTGCCGCCGCTTTCGACATGGACGATCTGGTCGGTCAACGTTTCGATGGCGGAATCGTCGGACGCGACCGTGGTGATCGTGCCCAGCGGATCGACGGCATCGCTACCCTGATAGAGTTCGAAATGAAGGTGCGGGCCGGTCGACATGCCGGTGGTTCCTACATAGCCGATGACGTCGCCGGCTTTCACCTCGGCTCCGTTCGCGAGTGCAAAGCGCTGCAAATGTGCGTAGCGGGTCTCGCGACCGTTCTCGTGCGCTATTCGCACGAGGTTGCCGTAACCGCCGCCGTCGCCCTCGAAAACAATCGTGCCGTTGAATGCCGCGGAAACCGGTGTGCCAACGGGTGCGGCCCAGTCGACTCCCTTGTGCAGACGCACCGTTCCCAGGATCGGATGCTTGCGTGGGCCAAAAGTGGAGGTCATGACGCCATTGACCGGGGTAACCATACCGTTGGCCGATGTCAGCGAATGGACCTCATCGTCGCCGGTTACGCAGGAAAATTGGCCATCGCTTTGCTGGAAGACAAAACATTCAAGGCTCTTTTCCGCACCATGGACCCCGACATACAGCACACGCCCGGCAGTGCCGTCCTTGTCGCGCGCGGTGTCGGAATAGATCAGCACGAGGCGCTGGTCATAGCTGGCGAAAGCGTTGAGATCCTGGCCGCGCGACAGATACATGATGGCCTCGCCTATGACGCTGGTCGGGACATTGTTGCGGGCCGCCGTGGAATAGATCGCGTCGAGCAGGCGATATTGCCGCTTCAGCCCACCGGTGTCCTGCGTGTCCGAATAGTTGAACAAATCGTCGCGGACCCATGGGTCGACCCCGGCCACGAAAACGCCGGTGGCGGTGCGGGCGAGGGTGCCTACATAGACATCCCTGGTGTAGACCGACACCTGCACCAGTGTCTGTGTCGTGGCTTCGCGCCGTGGCCGGTAGCCGCGCATCGCGACCACATAGCCGGTCTCGAGGCCCGCCCGGTTGAATATCCTCTTGAGCGCCTCGCCGGCGGCCTTGGCATCTTGCGCCGAGAAATGCGCGTCCGTGACGACACTGTCGAGGCTTCGATTATTGAGAATTTTGACGAAGTAGTCCTCGGTCGTCTCGAACCGGTCCGTTTCCGGCGTCACAATGGCTATGCTGGTATTGTTTTCGATCTCCGTTTTCTTGAAGACCGGGGGTGCAGC
This sequence comes from Mesorhizobium sp. A623, assembly GCF_054489405.1. NCBI lineage: Bacteria > Pseudomonadati > Pseudomonadota > Alphaproteobacteria > Hyphomicrobiales > Phyllobacteriaceae > Mesorhizobium > Mesorhizobium sp. A623. The sequence continues at coordinate 154,230 of NZ_JBTMXB010000010.1, read as the reverse complement.
CGTACCGGCGCCGATGGCATCGCTCCAGCCGGCGTCCGGGTCATCGAAAATTGCGGGCGATGCAGGGACGGCCGCCGGAAGCGGGAGGCTCGTTGACGCGGGTGTGGCGGTCATCCGTTGCGCCTGGAAGAAGGCGAAATCCTCCTGGGTCGACGGAATCGTCGTCATGAACCGTTCGCCGGAACTCAGCATGGTATCGACCAGAACCTCGATCTTGGGCGAGATGCCCGGCTGCGTCAGTTCCGTGGGCCGGTCGACGGAGCGACCCTTTGTCGTGGTAGCGCTGCCCTTCGACAGGGTGATCCACATTGGATCGCCTGCCAGGTCGACGATGGAGGGTACATAGACGGGTGCGTCGGCCGGCAGGTCATCGACCGCTTCACTGACCTGAAGATCCTGGTCGAGGTCGCCGAACGACCAGTAGTCCGCCGTGAGGTAAAAGCCGCCGGCGAGGCAGCACAGGGCGGCAACGCCGATCCCAGCCAGGACCTTGAACCGCAGGATGCGCCGTCGTTGCGCGGCACGCGCTTGCTTCCTTGCCTTGAAACTGGCGTCGATGGCGTGCGTCATGGCCCGAGCCCGCTCAAGAAGAACGTCCACCGGGCCTGAGAAAGCGTATCCACTTCATAGAACGCCGCCGCGATATGGCCATGCTGCCAGCAATCTTCGATGCCGCGGATGGTGAAGCGCCGCCGCTCGATGCACATGTCCGTGGAGCCGTGCAGGATTGCGTGCCCAAACGCATCGGTCGCGTAGATATAGATATAGCGGTTGGTCAATTCCTCGCGGATCACATCCACGCACTGGTTGACGCCGATCGTCCACCAGCCGTCGGTCTGGAAGGCTCCGTCGATCTGCTGGCCGACCGAAAGGTTGACCACGTCGAGCGTCTGGTTGCAGACGGCGAATTCGGCGCACGCCGCTCCGGGCGATAGCGTCACAGTCAGCAGGGCTATGCCGCCGAGGAAGGCCAGACGAGCGCTGGCCGGAAGTCGCCGCGAAAAACCCCCAACTGTAGCGCCAAGAATTTCATTCTTTCGAAAGCGCTGGCGCCAAACCTTCATTGTCGTCCATACTATCCGCCAAGCTGAAAATATTTGGCCGTTGCCGAGAATGCCCGCCGCTTCTTTTGGATTTCCGCCAATATGCCGGGCAGCACGACGGATGCCGACGCTGGATTTGCAAGGACTGCCGCATCGATGTCGCTTGCACCCGTGATGGCGATAATGATCTGCGGCACGGCCTTGTGGCGTGCTCTATCGGCAGCGCCAAGACCGATCGGTACGCTGAATGTCGCCTTTCCGGATTGCACGACAACCTTGTCGTCAAGGTTGAAAACCATTCCCTTGTGATCGACCAGCAGCAGGCTGGAACGCAGGCCTCCCAGCGTTTGCAGCGTCCCGCTGATCGGCGAACCGTCGGGAACCGACGTTCGATCCAGCGTCAGGTCGGGCTTTTCGGGGGCTGCCGCGCCAAGGGCATTGAGAAAATGGGTGACTTCGCATTGTGCCGGCTCGATGAGCCTCACGCTGACGTCCGGTTCGATGCCGAACTTATGCTGAAATGCCCCCATCATCTGTACGAAGGGTTCAGCCGCCGTTCCGAACCCTTCGATTTCCATGGCCTTGTCGGTGGCCAATGTTGCCGTGGCATAGAAACAGTCGCCCCCGGAATATTCCCGCAGCCACGAAACACGGGTGGCCACCTGGTCGACGGCTTCCGCCGGCACCTGCGGTTTCGGCAGGTTCATCGCGACGGTAGTTTCGCCTTGCGTGTCGGTAGATGGCTGTAGTGGGGGCTGGTTTGGCGCGGCCGGAGGTGCTGTCGGTCTGTCTGGAGGCGCAGTCGAGGTCTGCTCCGAACCAGTAGCGGCCGGCACAGTCGTGGCGACGGCTGTTGGCCTGGAGCCATCGGGCCGATCCGCCGGCTTGGCTGCTCCGCCATCTTGATCGGCAATCGCGACGGGTCGCCCTTCCGGTGATGTCTTGGCGACGGGCGGGTTGTCCATGTCGGCGATGGTTTTCCCGGGAACCTGATTGTCGAGCGGGGCGGTATCGCCGTTTGCGGCCCCCGCTTTATTGGTCGCAGGCAAGTCGGATGCTCCGTTCGTGGCCCCGGCGCTCTGTTCTTGCGGTCGATCAATCTCTACTTCTGCAGTGGCCGGCACCTTGGCGACGGCTGTTGGCCTGGAGCCATCGGACCGATCCGCCGGCTTGGCTGTTCCGCCATTTTGATCGGCAATCGCGGCGGGTCGTCCTTCCGGCGATTTCTCGGCGATGGGCGGATTGTTCAAGTCCGCGATGGTTTTCCCGGGAACCAGATTGTCGAGCGGGGTTGTGTCGCTGTTTGCGCCCCCCGCTTTATTGGTCGCAGGCAAGTCAGCCGCTCCGTTCGTGGCCTCGGCACTCTGTGCTTGTGGTCGATCGATCTCCACTTCTGCAACGGTCGGCATGGCGGGCGGCGACGTCGAAAGGGCTTCCGAAAGTTCTGGCGTGTCGGCGCCTGCAGGTAGGGGCGAGGAGCCAAGCAGTCCGCCGAAATAGGCGCCGCCGGCCACCGTGGCGACCAGCGCCGCCGAGACCGCTGCAATCAAACCAATTTGGCGCGACTTGTTCGGCTCAATGGGTTTGGCTCCGGTCGTCGATTTTGCGGAACGTGGCGGCAGGCGTGGCGGTGGGACATGCGGGACAAACCGGCCATCTTGTGAGAGTGGAACCGAGGCAGCCGAGACGCCTTCGCTGTCCGTCCATGGATGGGGCTCGTCCAGTTGTGCCGCTTTGGGCAAAGCGCCCGGGCGCTGCCGCAACAGAGATCGGGGTGCCGTCACCTCTTCGGCATCGGCAGGCGTTTCGTCGCGGGTCGTCCGCGCGATCTCGGCGCCGGTCGGCCGCTGCTGCGGGTCCGGTTGCAGCATCGCATCCAGTAAGGGGAGGAATTCGTCGTCGATGCCGGAAAGATCAGGCACGCTGCGGCGCTTCTCCACGATCTCGAACTGCGAGCCGTTCATGTCCAACGGCTTGCCGCGCAGGACCGCTGCCAATACCAGGCCGAGACTGTAAATGTCGGATTTCTCGCTGACCTCGCCGCCGTAGAGCCCAAGCTGCTCGGGCGAGACATAATTATATTTGCCGGCGAAGCGCCCTCCGATCAGCGTTTCACCGCCGATATTGTTCGAGCGGGCGATACCGAAATCGATGATCTTGGCGCGCTCGACGCTCCCGCCCGGCAAGATGATGTTGTCCGGCGACAGGTCGCGATGCACGGCGCCGGCTTTATGGACGAAGCTCAGGCCGGAGGCGACGCGATGGCACAGCCGCCGAACCTCGTCGGGCGCCATGGGGCCGCGCCGCATCATGTCGAACAGCGACTCGCCGTCGACAAATTCCATGGCGAGATAGGGACGCCCGATGCCCGGATCGATGGTGAAGACGTGATAGCGCACGACGGCGTCGTGCGACAGGTGGTTGAGGATCGACGCTTCCTTGCGAAACAGCGAGAGGATCGTCTGATCGCGGGCGAATTCGGGCAGCACGATCTTGATGGCGACATGGTCGCCGGTCTGGATGTTGTGGCCGCGATAGACCTCGCCCATGCCGCCGCAGGCGATGCGCTCATCCAGTTCGTAGATGCCGCTGAGTTGCGTGCCGACGTCCGTCTTGGCCATTGGCGGCAGGATGCGGGTCTTGTCGTCGTCGTCGCTCATCGCCGCCAGTTCCTGTCGGCAGGCGAGATCGTCGGAGGCGATGTGCCGTTGCGCGTGTCCTTGATCTTGACCGCCACGATGGTGACGTTATCGGTTCCGCCGCGCTCCAGGACGGTTGCCAGCAGTTTCTCGCAGGCCGCCTGCGGACCTGCCGACAGCACCGCTGTCTCGATCTCGTCGTCGGTGACATGGACCGTCAGCCCGTCGGAACTCAAGATGAAGGTATCTCCGGGCAGGGTCTGTCCCTGCTGGAAATCGATGACGATTTCATCACTGACGCCGATCGCGCGCGTGATGACATTTCGGCGAGGCCATGTCCGCGCTTCAGCGGGCGAGATCATGCCTCGGTCAAGCAACTCCTGGACTTCGGTGTGGTCACGGGAAATCTGCGAGATCGAGCCGTTGCGAACGAGATAGACGCGACTGTCGCCCGACCAAAGGCAGACGAAATTGCCGTCGATGACAAGCAGCGCCGCCACGGTCGACCCGATGGTGGCACCGCGTTCTTCGGAAATACGGCGGATTTCCTCATGGGCGTGGCTTAACCGATCCTCGAAGCGGGCGCGCAGATCCGGCGCGGAACTGGGGATGCCGATGGTTGCGAGGTGGCCGACGATGCTGGCCGAAGCGACCTCGCCGGCGTCATGGCCGCCCATTCCGTCGGCGACAAGCCAAAGACCGCTTTGCGGTTCGATGAGATAATTGTCTTCATTGAGCGTGCGTACGCAGCCCTTGTGGCTTACGCCGTAGCTTTCGAAGGGGATGGCGACATTGTTCATTTGCCTCCACGCGCTTCTCGGGCGCTCCTTCGTGGCGTCACCAAGGGTCATTCTGCCACAGGCTTGCCGTTTGGAGTACTGAAATTAATCGATCGCCTTCAGCTACAATTCGCCTCCCCGTTTGTGTCCTGGCGCTTGTCTCAAAAGGTCGTCGGACAACTGAACCCGGAAAACGCCGGAAGAGAAAATGGACTGCCGGGAGGGTTGATCCGCAGGGTATAGGCCACGTCGCGTCCGCCGATCACGAACCTTGCCTCCAGACTGTCCCCGGCGCGGGTTACGGAACCGGCGTCGAGCAGGCGCTTCAACGCCCAGGGACCCTCGAATTTGAGGCTGGACTCCCGACCGGGCAATTCAGGCGTCAGGCTGAGGCCGGCCGATTCCGATGAAGGACTGCCGGGCCAGTCTATCGTGGTCGGCATGCTGCCAGTCTGAAAACTCTGCACTGCCTGACCGTTCACCTCGAGCAAGGCGGAATCCGCGTCGCCGTTCAGCGAAAACGGCGTGAAGGTGATGTCCAGTAACGGCCCCGAGCTTCCAACCGGAAAAAAGGCGTCGCGAATTTCCGAAGCCAGTTGAAAATCCCTCAAGGTCGATTTCGACAGTTGGCGGCCGACTTGCGTGTCCTGCTTCCATTCCCAGGTCTGGCCGCTCATGTCGACGAGCGGCGAAAGGTTTTGTGCAAAGAACCTGTCGAGCACGCCGCTTGGCGCAAACAGCGCCGCAAAATCCGTCATCGGCACGTCGCCTTCGCCACTTGCGGCGAAGGGGTAGCGATTGGAGATCGCCTTCTCGCACGGTTGGGTGACCGTCTCGGCAAGTTGCTGGTTCAATTGGGCGATGGATGTTTCGGCCGCTTCGCCTTCGAAGTCGTCCGCCGCCAGCCGCACCATCGTGGCAAGCGCCCTGGGCAGGCGCGAGGCGTTGGCTCGCAGCGTCGATATCTGCAATTGCAGATTGGCGTTGACGTGTTGCGCCTGGGTGGGAACCGAAGCCGCCAGCAGCAGGCTTTGATAGACGTCCCGAAAATTCTGGATGAGCGAATCGACGGGACGCTGGCCGACGGGACCGGCGACGAGCATCTGGTAGGGGCGGAAGGGCGCCTCGATCGCGGCTCCCGGATTCTGGTCCGACGAATTGGCAAACGCTGCGCCGGCGCGGCTTTGCGACTTGCTGGCGAACAGGTCTATGCCGATGCGGGCCAGCCCCTTCCTCAACTCCTCGTCGCTTTGGGCACTGGTTCCTGCCATGCCGTTCTCCGCCGGGTCTTGTGCCCGGGTCAAAGCGGTTTGCGAGGCGATAGCCTCGAACAGTAGCCTGATCGGCGAGTTGGGCGACGCGGCCGCCGAAAGCGCCAGGTACTGGGGCTTGTCGGCGGACATCGGCTTGAACTTGAGCCTGTCCAGCATGGCGGTCCACGCGCCGGCGAACGCTTTGCCGTAACGGTCCAGAAGCTCCGGGCCAAGGCGCATCAGCTCTTGTTCGACGCCGCTCTGCTCGGTGCCCGCGCCAACCACCCACTGGTCGTCGACAACTTTTTGCGCAACAGTCGCCAATGTCGGCAGATAGAGGTCGCGAAAGCCGTCATAGGTGTAGATGCCGGGCACAGCCAGCTTGGACAGGTCGCTTCCATCGGTGGTTTCGAACACCAGCGGGGCCTCCGGGCCGCCGGCGGAAGCTACGGAGAAATCGGCGGATGCGCCCGCGCTCATTCCGGAGTAAAGCAACGCATAGCCGCGATCGGCCACGCTCATGCGCCCCAGCGAACGTTGCGCCGACTCGACCAGCGGCTTGTCGATCCCGAACAATGGGTCGTGCTCGTCGTCGAGCGCCAGCATGGCGCGCAGATGGGCTTCGAGATCGGCACGGCCGGCACGATTGTTGACGCCGGGGTAGCGGTTTTGCTCCCAGTCGCGTTTCATCCAGGAAACGATCAGTTCGTCGTCGATCCTGGACGCCGCACCGCCAAGCATGAGATAGATCTTGAGCGGTTCATACAGTGCGGCCGGGTCCGCGATATTCGCCTGGATCGTCTGTTCGAGTTGCAGCAGCAGGCGTGAGCGAAACAGGCGTTCGAGCGCCTGCCCATAGGCCGTCTGCGATGCCGAGACGAGGCGCTCGCGCTGGGCAAGCCCGAAGGTTTCCCTGACGGGTGCCGGCAGATCGCGGGTCGCGTAGCCTGCCGGCAGGTTGCGCAGCGTATCCAGCGCGCCGATGACGTTTTCGAGATCGGTGTCGGCGACGGTGGTCGTCTTGAGCAGAGCCTCTGACGAACCGCGATACTGTTCGAGGATTTGCGCCGTCGATGCAATCAGCGAACGATTGGCCAGGAAACTCATGCCGAACGTACCAAGCGCCGCCACGGCCACCAGCCCGATGGCGCCGAAGCCGGCGACGCGCAGGGCAGCGTCCCGCCGGTTGGCGGACTTGTCCTGCGAAACCCATCCGGATTCCGCAAACACCACCTTGGCCAACAGGTCGTGCAGGAAGAAGCTTCTGCCCGTGCCGGAAAGATGAGCGCCAGCATCGTTGCCGAAGCTGCGGCCCAGCGCGCCAAGCAATTGATCTATCGGCGTGCCTTCCTGCGTGCCCGAAGAGAAATAAAACCCGCGCAAAGTCGTCTTTGTCGATGAGGCCATCGGATCGAAGACACTGTCCAGGAAGCCTGCAATCCTCTGCCTCAGCGCAGCGAACTGCGCGGCAAAGCCGAAAACCGCAATGCGCGTCGTGGCGTCGGTTTCCGCCTGAAGGCGGTCGGTCGTTTCCTTCGACACGCATTCTACCAGCGCATCGAATTCCGCCGGGGCGCTGGCGACTGTGTTTTTGCCGCGCTCGCTTGTCTGGAACGTCGCTCCCCAGACATTTCTGCGGCGTTGTTCGTCGAAGCTAGCGAAATATTCCATGAAGCCGGAAACCAGATCGGCCTTGGTGAAAAGCATATAGACAGGAAACTCTATCTTCAGGTTTTCATGGATTTCGCGGAGGCGGTTGCGGATTTCGGCCGCGTGGGCATCGAGCGTGGTGCTTTCAGACGCCATCAGGTCGGCCAGGCTCACCGCCAGGATGACGCCGTTTATCGGCTGCCTTGGCCTGTATTTCTTGAGGATGGACAAAAAGGCCAGCCAGCTTTTCCGGTCGGCCAAGGCGTCCGAATCCTGCGTGGTGTAGCGTCCTGCGGTGTCGATCAGGACCGCCTCCTCGGTGAACCACCAGTCGCAGTTGCGGGTGCCGCCGGTCCCCGCCACGGGCTGCGCTTCGCTCGATCCGGCAAGCGGGAATTTCAGGCCGGAATTGACAAGCGCCGTCGTTTTTCCCGCGCCCGGAGGCCCGATGATCACGTACCAGGGGATGTCGTAGAGGAAATTGCGTTTGCCGCTCGTCCGTTTCAGGGTGGCTATGGCCTCGCTCATGCGCGTTTCAAGCACTTGCGTATCGCCGGGATCGGGCTGCATCACCGCCATCTCCAGCGCCTGCGATGCCTTGCGCCCTTGCCGGAAACGAAAGGCGTAGTAACCGGCTATGGCCGCGATGACGGGAACGATGATCGCCAGGCGGACCCATGCCGGCGCCAATGGGCGGCTGTCGGCAAATCCCACCAGCGGACCGGCGATCCACACAGCGACGGAAAGGCCGGCGAGGGCGACGATCGAGAAGATGCGCGCCAGCCAGACTTTCATGGCTGCTTCCACCCTGGCGGAAGCGTTCTGGCCAAATCCATCACGGCGTCCCCTCGCGCTGGATCATGACGTCGACGCGGCGATTCTTCGCGCGGCCATCGGCCGTTGCATTGTCGGCGATGGGCTCATCCTCGCCCTTGCCTTCGACAGATATCCTCGATGGATCGGCGATCCTGGGCGAGATCGCTTTCTCGACCGCCTTTGCCCGAGCGACGGAAAGATCGTAGTTCGACTTGAAGGCGCTGGTCCGGCGCGGCTTGATATCGTCCGTATGGCCGACGATCCTGATCGGGCCGCGTTCGGGGTCGAGGGCCGCCGCGATCAGCGCGCCAAGCGCTTCGAATTCCGGCTTGACCTCGGCCTTTCCGGAACCGAACAGAAGATTGTTGCTGATTTCGATGGCGATGAAATCCCCTTTACCGGTTACCGTCAGGCCACCGCCTTCGATATCCTTGGCCAGCCTTTCGCGAATGCGCTCGATTTGCGCTGTCGGGGCTATGGGCGCGACGGCTGCCTGCACCGGAACTTCTTCGACCGCCGGAACCTTGACGGCGCGCTCGATGGTAATCGGCGACGACGGGTTGAGGGCGAGCAGTTCGCCTGCCAGCCCGTCGCCCTGATCGGTGACAAGGGTGCGAAGCACGAAGAACACGGCGACCACGAGTGCGAAGGCTGCCGCGGCGACGGACCAGAGCGGCAGCGGCCGGCGAGATTTCGCCATTGCCGCGGCCGTGCCTTGCCACCGGGGCGAAATCTCGCCGGCCTCGTCCGTCTTGAAGTAGCGCAGGGTCTCGTAGACATCCTGACGGACCCGGTCGAGGCTGCCATCCTGCCGCGCCGCACCTCGATACTGACCTTCGAAGCCGAGGCAAAGGCAGGCATGCATCAGCCCGAGCAGATCTTGATGGGCTTCAGGATCGCCCAGGGCCTTGTTGAGCGCCAGGAAAAAGCCCGCGCCGGCGGACCCGGCCTGGAAAAACCTGGCCATCATTCCTTGCGCGCCCCATTCGGCGAGAGCCATGCCTGCCAGATTGCCGATGATGTCGTCGGTCGTTTCACACAGCACGAATTTGGCGATACGGCCGTCTTCGGCGGCCACACCGGCCTCGGCGACCCGGGTTTCGAAATCCTGGACCCCGCGCGCAAGCAGGTCTGCCAAGGATGCTTGCTGCATCTCGACGGGCATCAGGCGAAGATCGCCAAGAAACATCAAAATAGGGGTCGCCGCCCGGATCAGCGGATTGGCGGCGGCGTAGTCTATCCGCGCGCGGGCATCGAACAATTTTTCCTGCGAAATCGTTCGTGCCGTCCGGCCCTGCGAACTGCCCTTGTCTGCAAGAGCGGCTTCAGGGAAGGCTGGATCGGCCGCCGCCGAAAATACGGTCCCCTGAAAGATGACGGTGCCGGATGCTCCCGATGCGTAACCTGCGGCGCCGGGATCGAAAACCGTCGCATCCGGGTTTTCCGCGGGCGTGGCGCGCGCACTATCGGCAAAGGGGGGCTTTCCAGCGGGATCGCCCCTTTGTCGACGGTCAGGACGGACCCGTATGACGGTCTTGCCGTCCGATCCCGGCGGCGGATCGTTCTTTGGCCTATCGTCTCTGCTCATGGGCAAGCCGCCGCAAGCGCAGAGCCGCTATGGCCCGCGTGCCGGGTGCAGGCTCCGAATCCGAGCGCGATGCCGGCGTCCGATTGGTATGCTCTTTCCAATCCCAGCCCCCCACTTCGCTGGACGGTCCTGACCGGATAGCCATCCAGAAACATGCTTGCCTTGAAGCCATGCGTCGCGCGTCGGTCCGTTCAGAAGACGCCACCTATGCCTATGCCGCCGCTGATGTCGGGCGGCGGCGGCGCTGGCGCGCGCCCGGCGGATGATTGCCGCTTGCCGTTCTTGCGCCCGCCTGCTCGCGCCGATCCACCGTCTCCGTTGTCGGATGCGACCCGTGCCGGCTTTTGCTTCTTCACCATGACTGGCTGTTTGCAAATACGGCCCGAGCGCAAGAAGAGCTCGCCGAGCAATCCCACGCTCGGTTCGGTCGTGGATGCGGCCTGCCTGGTATTCTTGTAGTAGTTGGTAAGCGCACGGGTGGAGCCGTTGCCCCAATCGCCGTCGACCGACATGCGATAGCAGCCGAGTCGGCGAAGCTCGGTCTGGACGCTGCGCGCAAGATCCGTCGCCTTGTCGGTCTCCGCTTCCCCGTCCGTCGTTCCCACGATCAGCGTTTCGATGCCCGAAACCACGCTTTGACGAGCGGCTTCGACGCTTTCGCTCGGGTTCAGATTGGCGACTTGCGTACCCGCGGGCTGGGGCGCGGCCCCTTGCGGGCCAGGAATTTCGATCGAACGCAAGGTCTGCCCGACGATCAGTACGGCTGTTTGCAGATCGTTCGAGGCAAGTTCCACCTGCAGCTTTTTCTTGGCGGCCGGGTCCGAAAGAATACGCGACAGGCTGGCGCTGAGTTCGGCCGGATCCAGCACCTGCTGCTCGGTGAAATAGAACTGCTCCCGCAGGTTCGACTGGTCCCAGGGAACCTGGTGGCCGACCGTCAGGGCCTCGGTTTCGTTACGCACGCGGATCATCATATCCGATATGCTGAGGCCTGGTATTTCCACGTTCTTCAAAAGAGCCGTCGTAAACGGGCTGTTTTCGCCGCTGCCGTCGACGGTGACGTTGCCCGGCTGCGTGGCGAATGCGACGAAGGTATTTTCGCCGACTTCCACCTGAGCCAGACCATTGCCGGCGCCCGCGCCTAGCGGGTTGTTGCGGCAGGCGTCGAGGAATATGAAGGTCTGGCGGTCGCGGCGCGCGAAACGGGAAATCACGTCATTGAGCTTGATCGCGCCGGCGGTAAGTTTCTCCAGATTTTCCGGATCGGGCGTGTCGACCGGCAGCAGGTAGTTTTCACCTTGCACCTGTACGCCGTGACCGGCGTAGAAAATCAGCACCGCGCTGGCCCCGACGACTTTTCCATCCGCCTCCTGGAACAGCTTGGCAAACCCCTCGGATGTAAGATCGACACCGGTCAGCACGTCGAAATTCAAACGCTTCAGGCTGTCCGACAGACGGGTGGCGTCGTTGCCTGCGTTTGGCAGATGCTCAAGCCGGGCACTTCGATAGTTGGAATTGCCGATCACGATCGCCACGCGGTTGTGTGGTTGAGCCGACGCGTCGGTTTCGATCGCGGCGTGGGCTGCAAGAGACGTGAACAGGAACAGCAGCAAAGCCGCGGGCAAGCGGAAAATGGATCCGAGTTGATGGGTCATGTCAGCACGCTTGTTCCGTCCTGCGCCAATCATGCGGCCCTCGAACATGCATGACGGGCGCGACCAGTCCCAGTGTCGGACCATGCTGCCTAAGGTCGATAATTTATACCAAGAGAATCGGGCCAAGGATAGGGTAGGGGCGCTGGGCTGCGACTGCCCCGCTGGCCAAGGGAATTGCCCATGCCCTTTCGTTTCGCGCTGCCACGCAGAAATCATGCGAAAGTGGTTTTTCTGCCACATGCTCAAGCGCTAAAGAAAGCGGCTCGTGAGTGCCGTATAAGTGATTTTTTCCTGTTTATTTTCAATCTTTTGGCCGCCGGTTCCAGGAATGGTGCCGGCGAGGATGCGTCCTTTGGCACGATTTTGTGGGGGCGAATCAGCGTCTTCGGCCGGGGGGTGCCAAGCTATAGGCTGCGGACATGGCAAATGTTATGCTCGGCTAATATGGATGTGCCCCAACGATGCCGGATTTGCCCGGCCAGTTTCGTGAGGCCATCGTGCGGACATTTGCCTGAAGGAGTTTGCCAGTAGCGATTTGGAAGGGGAACAATGGTCGGCAGGATCCGGGTGCTGCATATGGGCAGCGCATCTGCATTGGCAATCGGAGCCGTCATCGTCCTTGCGCCGATGGAAGCACGCGCCTGTACGGCGACGACCACGGAGAACGCCGGCGTCAACATAATCTGCCGGGACGGCGATCAAACGGTACAGCCCTTCGCCACCAGTTTCGGCAATGGTGACGGTACCCAATTTTACGACGGCAACGGCAATGACATACTCACGATAACGGGCGGCTCCATCCTGGCTACCGGGCAGGACACGCCCGTTGTAAACGAAACCTACAATCTGGACCCGAGCACTGGCGTCATCGAGATGGGCGCCGGCAACAATATCGTCGATATTTCGGGGGGAACGATCGGCAGCGCCGCAACGCCCATCGGCATCGTGCTTGGCGTGGGCGCCAATACGTTCGACATGCGCGGCGGTGCGCTTTCCGGGTCCGTATTCGGTTTCCCCGGCGGCAATAGCTATGCGGTAAGCGGCGGCACGATCGGTGGCTCGATTTTCGCTGGCGGCAGCAACGATACGGTGACCGTTTCGGGCAATGCAAACATTCAGGGCGATGCGGCCATCGGGCCGGATTCGGTTGGCCTCGAAGACGGGGACGACACGTTCACCATGACGGGTGGCACGCTTGGCGGCGCGGTCAGCGGCGGCAATGGCAACGACATCTTGACCGTCAGCGGCGGCAGGGTCGGCACCTTCCTTGCCGGCAATGACGGCGACGACCAGATCAACGTTTCGGGCGGGGCCGTTGGCGATGATGTTGTCGGCGGTGCCGGCAACGATGCGGTCGCCGTTTCAGGCGGCGAGATCGCCGGCGGGATCGAGGCCGAAAGGGTTACCCTGACGGGCGGCACGATCGGCGGCGACATTTCGGGAATTGGGCCTGACACGTTGATCATCAACGATACGCTCTCGCCCGATCCACTCAATCTGCGTGACGGCGTCGTGTTCAGTGGTACCGACGCCAATGGCACCTTGACCGACACCGACCTGTCGGCGGGCGGCACCAGGAGCCAGAATTTCAACGGGTTCAACACCTTTTCCGCCAGTAACTCCACGCTTGGCTTCAATGGCGGCACGCAAGGCATCAATCAGCTCTTCCTGACGGACAACTCGACGCTTTTCGTCAACGGAAATGTCAATGTGCCGGGCACCGTCACGGTCACGAATTCGCTGATCGACATGCGTGACGGCGCGGCAGACGATGTTCTCACGCTTGGCGGTATTGTCCTCGACGGCGGCCGGATCGGCGTCGATATCGATCAGGATACGGTCACGTCGGATCAACTGGTTGCCAATGCGTTTTCCGCCACGGGCGTCAACACCGTCATCGTCAACCTGCTCGGCACGCCGCAGTTTGCCGGCCCGACCGACATACCGATCATCGTGGCCACCAACGGCCCGGTTGCCGGAACCTTCGTCGTGCAGGGCATTCCCGGCACGCCCGGATCGCTGTTCACCTACGAGGTCGTCGCGGGGCCGGACGGCGGCTTGTTCATACGCGCCTCGCCGGCCAATTTCGGCATTGCCGTGGCCCCCGACAGCGCCATCAATGGCGCGACGGTAGAGAATGCGATCGAGGCGATCTACGGCATCAACCGGTACGCCATCGATGCGGATTTGCTGCTTTCTCCCGGAGCGGGAATGGTCCAGTTGTCGCCATCGTTCGGGGTGTTCGCCTCGGGCCAGTTCGCCCATACCGAACACAATGGCTACCATATCACCGACAACGTCATAAGCGGGCAGGGGCCGAGTTTCGACGCCAACGATTTTTCGGCGGCGATCAGTCTTGATTTCAACGCAGCCAAACATTTCCAGATGGACACGAAGTATGGGCTGAACATCGGCGTGTTTGCCGGTTACGCGTCGTCCGACGTCGATCTGGGTGGTTTCGGCGGCTTCGACATGATCGGCATTGGCGAGAACAAGAGCGGCATGTTCGGCGCCTACGCGCTGTTCCGCCAAGGCTATAATTACGGTCTCGTCTCCGCGTCGGGTTTCCTCGGTGGCACCGACGTTACCAATGGCGTGCTCAATACGACCGGCAGCTACGACACTCAAGGGTATGCCGTCACCGGGTCGGTCGGCCATATCTTTACTTTGAGCGACCGCGCTCGTTTCGACCTTCGCGGCGGCCTGCTCGGCGTTTCCTTCAGCGGCGATCCCTATACCGACAGCGGCGGCAATCAGTTCGGCAAGAGCCGCGTCTCGTTTGGCGCGGTCAAGTTCGAGCCGGGCGTCTATGCCGACTACCAGCTCGAGAACGGCATGGTCTTGAGCCCCTATGCGCGCGGCGAACTGCAGCAACGCTTCGGCTACAGGAACACGGCCGAAATCGGCGGCCGGCGGATAAACTTCGACGACGCAGATTTTTCAGTGGCGCTTTCGGGCGGCTTCAACCTGAAAATGTCGTCTTCGGCAACGGTGAACGGTGAAATCCGCGGCAAGGCATCTTCCGATAGTTCGACCCTTGGCGCCAAGCTCGGCATAAAGATCGCATTCTAGAGAATCGGACCGAAAATGGTTGCCGGTTTTCGGAAAATCCGATGCTCAAACAAAAGGATGGAGCGTCCAAGACGGATGTCCGGAGGATTTTCATCCAAGGCTTATTTCGGCTTGGCGGCTTTGGCGTAGGCCTCGCCGAAATAGGCAAGGAATACGTCGAGCATGCCGTTTTCGTGCGGGTCTTCCTTGGCCTTCCATGTTGCAACGAACGCATCCCAGGCCCGCCCCTTTTTCGAAGTGAAGGAGGAGGGGGGCAGTTTTCTTTCGATCATGTCCGGGGACAGGTCGTCGATGAGACGCGACAGTGCCGCCTGCATCGCAGCATAAGTGGCCAGTTCATGGGTTTTCAGGTCGCGGAAGGCATCCTCGACGCTGTGCGGCGCGTCGAGGTAACCGGCGCGGCGGCGCGTGAACAGGACCTCCAGGATTTCTTCCGAGCCGGGCAGGAATTTAAGCGGGTTATTGTCGGCGCTGCCGACCATGGTGCGGTCGCTGCTCCTGGCAAGCGTCTTGGCGGCAGCGCGCGCCTTCAGCAGCATCGCCAGTTCGTCGACGACGATGCGCAGCACCGAACCGATTTCGCGGGCGACATCGCCGGCATCGCGAGACAGGAATATCTCGGGCGCGACACCGGCTCCGGCTGCCACGGCGCGCAGAATTTCGTCCCCCTGCGCAAGCCTTTGTCCGGCCGACCCATGTCCAAGCGGTGGCTGCTGCCTGCCTGAGGTGCCAACCGCCAGGGAAAACGATCCGCCGCTCGACGGTGAGGGGGGGAGGGCGGCGCTGTCCCGGTTCGGCCCGAACGGCTGGTCGCCGGGGAGTTTCGATGCACCCCCCGTATCGTCGCCAGTGCCCGCCTGCCGCGCGCCTGCATGGCCGTGTAGTGCTGCGTCCTCTATCGAAACCGCGACGATGTAGCGGCCGATGCGCAGCCGGTCGCCGTGCGCGAGCCGGTGGGGATTGGACATGCGTTGGCTGGCCCCGTTGACGAAGGTTCCGTTGCGCGACACGTCGAGTAGCCAGAACGCCCCGCTTCGACACCGGACTTCGCAGTGCCGGCCGGAGATGAATTTGTCTTTATCGGGCAAATTCCAGTCACGGTTCTCGCGACCGATATCGAAGTTGTCCTCCTGCGAGCTGAATTCGATCGGACTGCCGTCAGCCAGGCCGTCTGCATTGATTATTTTCAGACTGATGCGCATCCGAATGACCCGCGGATTTCTGCTTTTCGGCCGCCTTGCTCTCGTCGAGCCTGAAATCATTCTAGCAGGTTGCATACGCAGCGGGACAGCCGCTTTGACGACAACGTCTTCGCCGGGTTTACCACCCTATGATGTGCTTTGGTTCGCGGCCACACCTATGCTAGGATCAGCGGAAGTTGGCCGCGACCCCGGAGAGGGACGACCCCGATGCCGAACGATCGTGCCGCTGTTGTTCAAACTCCGGTTGGCTCCGATCTGTTGACGTTCACCCATCTCGTCGGACGCGATGAGATCAGCCGCTGTTTTGCCTACACGGTCGGCTTCGTCAGCGAAAATTCGAATGTCGACCCGTTGAAGATGCTGGGCGGCCCGGTTTCCATCGAGGGTGAATCAGGCGATCCCAAGCGCTGGTTCAGCGGACTCGTGTCCGAGTTCCGCCTGACCAGGATTGAGGACAGGCTTGCCCACTACGAAGCTGTTTTGAGGCCATGGTTCTGGTTTCTGGGCAACACCACCGATTGCCGCATATTCCAGAACATGAGCGTCATTGAAATCATCGAGAAGATTTTCTCCGAAGCGCCCGCGGCCAAGTTCGAGAAACGGCTGCAGGGTTCCTATCCGCCGCGCGACTATTGCGTGCAGTATGACGAGACCGATCTCGATTTCGTGCAACGCCTGCTGGAACACGAAGGCATCCTGTATTTCTTCGAGCATGGCGACGGCGAGCATACCTTGATCCTCGCCGATGCGATGAGCAAGCTGAAGCCGGCGCCGGGATACGAAACCGTGCCATTCCATCTCGACGGTCAGGACACTAGGCGCGACGTCGAGCATATCACCGATTGGATACCGGGCAGTTCGGTGAGGCCGGGCGCTTATGCCCATACCGACTACGATTTCAAGAAGCCCAGTGCCGATCTGATGGCAAAGTCATCGCAGGCGTTTAGCCACAAGGAGGCGGCCGGGGAATACTACCGCCAGCCCGGCGCCCATCTCGATACCGGGCGGGGCGACGCCATCGCGGCCATCAGGCGCGAGGAATTGCAGGCCCCGCACCAGCGGGTTTCGGCGGTAGGCACGGTGCGCGGCCTGTTTTCGGGCTGCACCTTCACGCTTGAGGATTTTCCGCGCGACGATCAGAACCAGGAGTATCTCGTCGTCAGCGCCGAGTACCGCCTGTTCGATCCGGGCTATCGCAGCGGCGTCGATACGGAAGGCGACACTTTCCGTATCGTGCTGGGAGTGGCGCCGACCAAGGTGCCTTACCGGCCGCCCCGCATCACGACCCGTCCGATCATGCGCGGGCCGCAGACGGCGACGGTCGTCGGTCCTTCCGGCGAGGAGATATTCACGGACGAATATGCCCGTGTGAAAGTACAGTTCCACTGGGACCGGGAGGGCAAGAAGGATCAGAACAGCTCTTGCTTCGTTCGCGTCTCGCAGACATGGGCGGGCAGCGGCTGGGGGTTCATCCAGATACCGCGCATCGGCCAGGAAGTGATCGTCGACTTTATCGAGGGCGATCCGGACCTGCCGATGATTACCGGCCGCGTCTACAATGCGGCCCAGATGCCGCCCTACGGCCTGCCGGCCAACGCTACCCAGTCGGGATGGAAGTCGAATTCCTCAAAGGGTGGCGGCGGCTACAACGAACTGATGTTCGAGGACAAGGCCGGTTCGGAACTGGTCAATTTCCAAGCGCAGAAAGACCACAAGCTGCTGATCAAGAACGACCGCAGAAAATTGGTCCAGCACGACCAGTCCGACCGCATCGACAACAATGCCAAGCACTCCGTCGGGGTCAATCTCGACGAGGACGTCGGCAACAACAAGACGACGAAGGTCGGCGTCGACCGCACCGTCAACATCGGCTCCAACGATACCGAGACGGTGGGCATCAACCGCTCGCTGACCGTTGGTTCCAACGAGACGATCGGCATCGGCGCGAATTCCAGCGAGACGATCGGCGCCAACCATACGCAGACGGTCGCGATCGTCCAGACGATAACCGTGGGCGCCGCCCGCGTCGACACGGTCGGCGCCTCGGAGACGCGAAGCGTCGGCGGGCCGCAAACGAACACGATCGGCGCCAGCCGGTCGGTCATCGTCGGCAGCGGCCAGGATCACACGATCGGCGCGGACGACGCGTGGACGGTAGGCTCCAACCAGAGTATCCAGATCGGAGCCGATCAAGGGCTCAAGATCGGCGGCGCGCAGAATTCGGAAATCGCCAAGACATGGATCGTCAAGGTCGGCGAGGACAACTCGATCCAGGTCGGCGGCGCACACGAGCTTAAGATCGGCAAGAAGAGCCTCACCGAAGTCGGCGAGGATGCCGCGATCGCTGTCGGCAAGACCTTGACGCTGGAGGCGAAGGATCAAATCCAGCTGAAATGCGGCGACGCGATCATCACCATGAAAAAGAATGGCGAGATCGTCATCAAGGGCAAGGACGTATCGATCAACGCATCGGGCAAGATCAACGCGAAGGCATCGGGCGACATGTCGCTCAAGGGCAGCAAGATCACCCAGAACTGAGGGCAGACAGCGATGGTGGATATCCGTGAGCGTATCGAGGGCGTGGTGATCGGCATCTTTCTGGGCTTCGACGGCGCCGCTCCGCTGGTGGTCTTTCCAGGCAATCCGCGCGAGGAAGCGATTGCCGCCCGAAGCCTCACCGAACTGACATCGGCCATGGCGGGCGCGGAAGTGGCGCTGCTGTTCCAGGACGGCGATCCGACCCGCCCGCTGATCGTCGGCCGCATCGTCGATCCAGCGCGCAAGAACCCGACGCCGCAGGTGGTGCGCGACGGCGAGAACGTGCGGATCGTCGGCAGCGAGCGCGTCGAACTTCGCTGCGGCAAGGCGCGGATCGTCATGGAAAAAGACGGCCGCATCATGATTCGCGGCACCTATGTGACAAGCCACGCCAGCGCCACGAACCGCGTGCGCGGCGGCTCGGTAAACCTCAACTGATGCCGGCTCCGATCCTGCCCGAGATCGTGCGCCAGCACGCCGAGATGGCGGCACATCTGTGGAATATCTACGACCATCACCTGCTCAACCCCGACGAGAACCCGGACATGGACGAAGAGCGGCTCGCCAGACTGGTCGAGCGACTGGAAGCGCATCTCGACGGTCTGGTAGTGGCCGATGCAGAGGGCGCAAGAATAGCGCGTGAGCGTTTCGAAGAGTACCCGGAGCCCGGAGAGCTTTTTGTCGTTCAGGTGCTCAAGACAACCAAGCGCCCGATCCTTGTAAGGGACTTTGACATTCCGCGCATTCGGCAGTGGTTAGCTCAACAATTCACACGCCAGATGTAGTCTACCTTAGCAGAGCTCGGGGAATTTCCACTTCTTCCCACCCCGATCCGCTCCATCTGGCGAGCCCGCGCCAGTCTACGAGCCAGACGTCGTCGCCTTCGGCTTGCAATTGTTGCAGTGCCTCGAAGCCGGGAGGGACAGGTATTGCCTCGTCCGTTCCGGCGATGAGATCCAAGGCCACGATCTCGTCATCGAGAAGGACGATCGTGCGATCGTCCCATACTGTTAGCATGGAAATGTTCTTCTGATCGGTGTGAGCATAGATGTTTTCGAATTGGTCTACGTCGATGATCTCGCCAACCAGCCCGAAATTTGTCGCCAATAGAACGCGTTGCTCCAAAATTGTCTTCAGTCCGGTGACCGTCCCGGAAAATGGGATGTCGACCTTGCTCCATTGGCCGGCCTTCAGACGCCATAGGGTTCCGTAGATCGGTCGGACGTCGGTCATGATTTGCCGAGAGAAGCCTTCGATGTCTCCCCGAAGAAGGGATTGGGTGATGTCATCGAGGCTCTTGGTTTGCGGTTGCGCAGATCCCCCGAAAAAGAGTGCGCCCTCTTTCGAAAGGGCTGCCGCACAAAGAAAATTTATGTGATCGGTCGGATCGTCCTCGAGAGGATAGGTATCCGACATAACCTGCCAGTCTGCGGCATCTCCACGTTGGTAGACCTGACCTCCCCGTCCGAGCGCCAAAAGATTGATGCCCAACTCGCTAAAGGCTGAAAGCATTCCCTTTCCGGGTTCGATAAATCGGAACGTGCCTTCGGGATTGATCCTTTCTGTCTTAAGCTGGCTAGCGAGGACGATTGCCTCTCCGGTGCTGGCGAGAGCGATGTATTCCGCACCGTCGTCGTTCGGCTGCGGTAGCCGCGCGAGGTCCATTACATCGAAGGGTACCTCGATGCGCTGCCAGGCTTGAGGCGAGCGGGGTGTGTGAATGAGAACGATGCTATCCGCATCGCCAGCCTCAAAGTCTTTCAAGGCAAGGCAGATCGTGGGACCGGTTGATGCGGACGCAAATATGCGCAGTTTGTGTCTTGCGGTGATACTGGGCACGATATCAACCTATGGTCTGAGTGCGTTGAAAGCCGGAGTGTTGGGTGCAGGCGGTCTGAGTGTGGTGCGTCCTGCCTGAGTTGCAATGGGCGCCGTCTGCTGAGCGACCTTGTCGGAAGCTTCCTTCATGCAATCCGGGGTCAACGCGGGATTGTTAAGCTGACGCAAGCCGATTACCCCCACTGCCGCACAAGCCCCAACGAGCGAGGTTCCGGCCGGCCCACCAGGCCCCGGCGGGAGTGCGGCCAACGATTGGTTTACGCCGCTGTGCAGCCCTTTGTGTTGGCCAGGCGTCAAGCATATACACATACCCTGGTTCAGGGATGGCGCTCCCCGAACGCGGTTTGATGTATTCGTCGTCGCCCGTGTCGTTTGCCTGTAAACCATATCAGGAACGATGTGGTGCGTCTCACCCGTCGGCGACCGCGAATTGCACTCTTCCTTGATCTTGCTGTACTCGCCGACCAGGCACTTGGTATTCGCTTGGCCGCCGGTGCCAGCTCCGCCAACCTGCGGCTGCGTTGTCGGCGCGTTCGGTGGCTCGCAGGCGTGGTTGTTGGTGGTTATGTCGGAGAAGCGGCAGACCGGTTCCTTGTCGGCCTTCACGTTGGAGGACCAGGCGCGGTTATATTTCTTGCCCGTATTCTTCGAGTTGATGATGCCCTTCTTCGCCGCGCAGCCGGCCTCGGTGCCGGTTGTCTTGGTGTAGTACGACTTGTTCTTCTGGTTGATGGTCTGGCCGCCGATCTTGACCGTGCCGGTGCCCTTGTCGGTATCGGTATCGAAGCCGAAGGTCGGATAGGGGACCGGCACGCCCGGCGGCGTCGCGGGGTTCTCCGGCGGCGTGAAACAGACGTCGGGGAACGCCGCGATCACCCTGTCGGACTGGGCCTTGCAGGAAACCTCGAGCCCGTTGGCGTAAACCGTCATCGCCCGCCCCCGAAGATCGCCGTGCCGCAGGCGCCGGCATCGCTGGAGGCTTCGATGAGAACACTGCTTCCGCCGGCGTAGCCCTTGTGCGCGGCCATATAGGCCATGCCGAGCATCAGCGGCACGACCGCCGCGCCGACATTGCCGACGGATTCGGTCGGCGACCAGATGTCCATGAATTCGCGTACGCTTCGCGTCACGCGGCTCACCGCCAGTGTACTTTGCTTGAACCAATAGTGTTCGCCGACGAGGTCGGCGATGCGGTATCCGACCTCGTGCATCTGCGCGCCCGCTTCCTTGAGCGCTGCCCGATAAGCAGAGATCATGCCTTCGCCCCGGAGCGGCAAATCCTGCGGATTATAGATAAAGGCGGATTCCCGCGCGAGCCCTATGCCGTATAGGCCGAAGCTGCCGCGGCCCGGCTTTGCGCACAGTACCGCCGCCGCCGCTTCTCCGGCGATGAAGCCGTTGGGGTTGTCTGTCGTGAGCAGCCGCCGCTCGTTGAGGTAATGCGTCACCGCATGCGGCGTCAGGTAGCTGTCGACCCCGACAAGCATGACGTATTCGGCTTCGCCCGCAGCCAGCAATCGCCTTGCATGATCCAGCGCCACGATGCCCGACGGGCGCCCGTGGGCGATGACGCGCGAGCGGGAATGCGCTTCGACTTCCATGATCTCGGCGATGCGGCGCAGCAACAGCGCGTAATCGCGCACGGGCCTGCCCGGACGCCCTTCCTCCGGCACGCACAGCATCAACGCCGTGCGACCGCGTGCCTGCGGCACCGCATCGAATGCTTCGCCAATCGCCCCGGCGGCGAGATGGGCCATGCGCTTTTCGCCTATCCATGCACGCGGCAGCGGCACGGGCGCGCCGATCAGCCAGTCGCCTCCAGCGGTAGTGAAGCGCGTTTCCCTGAAACCGTCGATACCCGCGCGCATCGCCGCGCATGAGGAGGGTGCGTCAAGCCCGACCGCCGTCACCATGCCGACCGCGACGATGTCGAGCGAAGCGCTCATGCGTCCTCGCTCTCTTCTTCGGGGGATTCTCCGTTTGCACGGATATAGCGGCGGCCGGTTTCGCGGGCCCTGAGCATGGATTGCGTGGGCGGGCCGATCCAGCACTCGCTGAAATCGAGAATGGTTCGGCGAATACGCTGCTGGATGCGCCACACGAGGCTGAAGCGCCGGTTTTCGGGGTCGAACAGCACCGTGTCGGGCGGCACCTCTTTTTCAAGCACTTTTTCCCGACCGTTGAAAAGCGTCAAAGGCAATGACGTCCGCGGCAGCCGAAAGCTTTCGCGCCCCTGCGGCGTGAGGTTGGCGAGTTGCACCTCTTCGCCACCCTTAGGCGGATCGATCTGTTGATCGGGCGGCGCCATCTGGAAATAACACTCGTCGAAATCGACCGGCAGGAAGGGGGCGACATTGTCGACCCAATTCTGGTCGTAGGTACCGCCATATCCGATGCGGCCGGGCCAACCGCGCCCGACCGGACCGAAGCTCATCGGCTTGTAGTCGCCAAAAGGCGAACGGATTTCCTCGCCTGCGGCCTGGGTGTTGGGCAAGCGAAGTCCGGGGACGAGGCGCTGGTTTCTGGTGCGCGCCCAACCCGTGCCGACAGGATTGAGCGGATAGCTGCCGGGAAGCTTGTCTTCCGGGTCGAGACGGTCGGTGCCACCCCAGGCGGTGTCATAGGAAAACGGCTGGCGCAGGAAAGGCTGCGGTGAGGTGGCCATGAACAGCGGGCCGCGGGCGCGCCATTCCCGGTGGCCGACGACCTCGAATACCTTCGACCAGCCGCCGAGCTTGATGCCGACAGGTACGCGTTCGGTCGGGCGACCACCCGGCGCATAGGCGCAGCCATTGGCGACGACGTCGCAGCGCGGCTTGCGGAAAGCGAAGTCTGTTTCCCACAGGGTTGCCGAATAGCCGGGTTCGCCGGTGTGCGTATCGGCCATCACAAGTGGCACCTGTTCGGCGAATTTGCGTACCGGCCCGCCAGGATTTTCCGGAAAGTCGAAAGTTCCCTTGACCACCACGACGATATATTCATGGGCATCCTTGTCCATGCCCATGGTGAATTCATGCACGAAGCCGGTCTGGTTCCATATCTGCATCAGCCCGGCTCCAGCCGCGCGGCCAAGAGGTGCTCGAGCGCCGGCTGCGGCGCATCGGGATCGGCAAGGACAAAATCGGCAGGATCGACCCAAAAGGCCATGCCTCGAACGGATTCGCCGTCGCTGCCGACCTGCGGAAATGGCAACAGGATCAATTCGGCCGCAAGATCATCGGCCGTGACGGTGCCAGCCTGCGTCGTCGCCGCCAATGTCTGGATAAGGGCGAACCAGTCCGCGGCGGCCTCGGCAAGCCCGATGCGTGCGGAATCGATCGGCACCGCTACGGTTAGTGGAAAACGCCTTCCCACCCGGTCGGCGCTTGGCAAGACGACGCCGGCCATCGGTCCGAACGAAACCGGACCGAGCAGGAAATTCAGGCCCCCGTCCGTCCACCGGTCATCCGCAAGCAATGGCGCGAGATGGCGCGCGGCCCAGCGGTCCCATCCCCGTACGAACTCGACGGGAAGGTTGCGGTGAACGAAATCGCCTGTCGCCGGAATCTTGCCGAAGAATCCGGGGTTCAGATTTGCGGCGGGCACGTGAACCTCTTGAACATCTCCAGATTGTAGGGGTTTTCGACACTGGACGCGCGAAGCTCGAAATCGGCATAGAAGTTCTTGGCGCCGATGCGCAAATTGTAGACGTCGGCCAGCGAGGTGTTGGTGAAACGACCGTTGCGCAACATCCTCAGCCACGCCCAACTGCCGGTTTCGTTCATCAGGAATTCGGGCGAGCCGTCGATCGGCTGGAACGCCAGCGTAATGACGCCGGTGCCGTCCTTGCCGGGCCAGGTCATGGGCTGAGGCCGCGTGGCGTTGTTGTAGTAGGTGAGCGCCTGCCCGTCGAGGTTGAGCGTGACGCGCGTCACGTTCGGCGAAAGGTCCTTCGGCTCGAGCGTAAAACTCATTACCGGGCCCTGGCCGCCCGGAAACAGATCGTCGCGGATATGCCGGGCCTGTTCGAAGGCAGCCAATGCCGAGGAATCCAATCCGAAATCCGCGCGCCATTTCCACGGTTGACTGGTGGTGTCGACATAGGCGATCAACTGGTCGTTGATGAAGTTGTCGATCAATCCTCCCGGTCCGAACAGCCTTTGGAAGTCGCGGACATTGACGTCCACCGCGCTGGAGGGGTCAAAGGGATAGCGGTTCGTCAACGCCGCCTGGCAGAACGGCAGAATATCGGCGCGCCATATCGCGTTGAGTTCGGAGGTGACCGCCTTTTCCGTAAGGCCGCTGGTATCGCCGGCAATGCCGCCGAGCCAGTCGTCGATCGGATCGGGCAGTATCTTGGCCTGGCGTGCGACGGCGCCGGTCAGTTCGGCAAGGCCGCCCTGCTTTTTGATAGCATCCTGCGGGTCTGGACTGGCGGTGACGGTCTGCAGCATGTTGGATAGCGCGGTCAGCGACACCACCGCCGCATCGAGCGCCGGCGGTTGGCCATCCATCTCGGCGATTGCGCCTTTGAGCGGCTTGAAATGTTCCGCCACCAGGGACCCGGTCATGTCCACCTCGTCGGCGGACCCGGCGCGTGGCAGCAGTTTCACGCCGGTCTTGGCGAGCTTGCCGATTTTACCGAGCTTGCTCAGGAGTTTCGATGCGCCCGCTGCTTGCGCCTTGTCGTCAGCAGGAGCATCGTCGGAGCGGGTCAGTTCCGTCTCCTGCACCACGGCGGTGACGAGCCGCTTGACGGCGGAATCGGCACTGGACAGGTCTTTGAGATTCTCGCTGGCGACATTGAGATCGGTAAGCGGCGCCAGCCGGATGTCGCGCAACAGACTGTCCCATTGGGCGATGAAATCGTCATAGTAGAGCTTGAGCACGTCCTGCGAGAGCGCCTGCACCGAGGTATCCGAATTTTCCGAACAGCCGCCGGCAAACACCGCGCGGTCGAGTGCTGCCTGGGCCGCGACGTCCTCCAGCCTGTCCAGGATGACGTCGTGGAAGCCGGCATAGGTGAACGCGCCGGCTATACCGATGCGCAAGGTCTTGTCCGAGCGCCGCGCCAGCACCTTGGCGCCGTTGGGGCCGGCGAAGTTGGCCGGTATCCACTCCTTGAGCGCGACGATGGCAGGGTCCGCCAGCAGTTGCTTGTAGGCGCGTGCCGGCAGCGAGATCGTGCAGACGGTTTTCAAAGCCTCGGCAACCAGCGCCGGATCGGGGCTGGAATAGCTGTCGTCCACGGCCATTCGACGGATAGCCGCCAATTGGTGCTCTTCCGCATCGGGTGTCGGAAACGGCGGGGCGGCAGCGAATTCCGGCAGGCGATTTTGCCACCAATCCTGGGCGAAGTCGGTGTCCATCTGCGACAGGCCGGTCATCATGCGATAGGTCTTGAGCGCGCCAAGCATGAAATCCGGGTCGCGGATTTGCCGCCACATCGTGGCTTCGAGCAGGGCGACCATGCGGGGCTCGAGGACATTGCGCAAAGCGTGTTCGTAGGTGTCGGTCTGCGCACGCCGCAATTCGGCCGAGGCCGATGGGCCGATCAGGTCGTGGATGCCGCCGGGCGGCTGGGTTCGGGCGCTCTTCACTTCGTCCATGGCGGCCAGCGCAAAATCGAGATCCGGCGGATCGACAGGCGCGGCCTTCGCGGCGATCGCATTCAGCGGGGTCTGCAGCGCCTCGAACTGGGTGGCTTGCGCCGTAATGGCATTGCGGTTGTCGACATAGGAGAAGGTGAACAACAGGGCCGCGAGCAGGAAGACGGCGGCGGACGCCGCGGCCGCGCCGCGCCATATCCAGGCGCGCCGGCGCTGGGCGAGCGGGTCGAGCGTGCCGAGACCCGCCTCCTTGAAGATGACTTCGGTAAGCAGGTTCTTCAAAAAGAAGCTGCGTTTCTCGACGCGCCCGCCTGGCATGGCGCGCCGGGCCGGCAGGCCGAACGAGGACGACAACGCGGCCGTCAGCCGGTCTATCGGCGCCCCTTCCTGCGTCGCCGAGGTAAGGTACACGCCGCGCAGCCAGGCACTTTCCTCATAGCGGCTTTCGCCGAACATCGCCTCGACAAGAATCTGGATCGGCTCAGAGAGACTGTCGAGCTGGGCGGGGAACCGGAAGATCTCCGCCCGCTCGGCCAGTTTTTCCTCGTTCTCCAGGCGCGGCACCAGCCGCCGTTCCAACTCGGCCGCAAGGGTCGAAATCTCACTTGCAACCGTGGAAGCGTCGACGCGCGCATCGAGCGGGAAGGTCGTTCCCCATACCTGTTCGCGCGCTGCCGTCGAAAGTCCGCCGAAGAAGGCCTCGAAGCCTTTTATCAGGTCGGCCTTGGTCAGCATCAGATAGACCGGGAGGCGGATTTCAAGCTGTTCGTTGAGTTCGGCCAGCCGCCGGCGGATTTTACGACCATGCGCGCGGATCGCCTCGTCGCCCTCGCAAAGCGTGTCGATGGACAGGGCGACAATGACGCCGTTCAAGGCGCGCCTGCCGCGATGCTTCTTCAGCAAACCCAGGAAACCCAGCCATTCGGCGGCATCGACATCGGGCTGGCTTTCCTGCTGCACGTAGCGTCCGGCCGTGTCGATCATCACCGCGTTTTCGGAAAAGAACCAGTCGCAGTTGCGCGTGCCGCCAACACCTTGCAAATCGTCGGTCAGATCGACGGGAAAATTGAGGCCGGATTGGCGCAGCGCCGTTGTCTTGCCGGTAGCCGGAGGGCCGACGATGACATACCAGGGCATCTCGCGCAGGAACTTTTTCCCGCCGAGCTTACGGCGCTTCAATTCCGCCATCACCTCCTGGAATTTTACCCCGACCGCGGCGACGCTCTGCTCGCCGGGGGTCAGCTGCTTTTCGACGGGTGAAGCGGATATTTCGGCGACGAACATGCGGTTGGCGCGAATGGCCCGCCGCTGTGCGACGATCAGCCAGATCAGCCAACCGATAACCAGCAGGGCGATGAGGACAATGCGCACCGTATCGGACGCAAACGGTTCGCTGCGTCCGACCCGCACAATCGGGCCGAATATCCAGATAACCAGCGAAAGCAGCGCCAGGCCGATCAGCGTCCACAGCCAGCGCGACGTTAGTACGGCCCACAGGAAGCGCAGGACGAACATCTCAGAGCCTCTTCTCGACAAGAACCTCGGCTCGGCGGTTCAACGCCCGGCCTTCGCGGGTGCTGTCGTCCGCCACGGGATCGGTGGCGGCGCGGCCTTGCGAGCGGACGCGATCCCGCGGGACGCCGTTTTGAACCAGAAGGTCGGCGATCGTTGCCGCGCGGGCTTCCGACAGGCGCTGGTTGGTCGAGAGCGGATTGCTGGTTTGCAGCGGGACGCTGTCGGTATGGCCAACCACCGTGATGTTTCCGATCAGGTCCTGATTGTCGAGAATGACTTTGGCGATCGCTCCGATCAGGGGCTCGAAACCGTCCGTAAGGTCGGCGCGCGACGATTGGAACAGTTCCGGGTTGGTGCCCTGGACAACGAGCTTGACGAGCGAAATGCTCTCCGTCCCGTTCAGCGCTGCCCGCAACGCGTCGGGCGCGGCCGCTTGAAAGGCAGGCAGGAGCGCGATATCCACCGTTTCAAGGGGCGGGGCGTCTACTTTGGGAGAAGCGCGCAGGATTTCCGCGCGCTGTGGCGGCGGCAGCGCCTTTACAAGCGTGGTCAGGCCCGCGGCCTGGCTGCTCAGGCTGATGGAAAACGCGACATAGGTGGCGGCGGAAAGCGCTATGGCCATCACGGCCATCACCCAGATAGGCACGATGAAGCGCGGCGGTTCGTCGGATGCGACGACGCCTTTCCAGTTGGGCGAAAGCGGTGCCCCTTCGGCGTCGGCATCACGCAGGAATCGCGCGGTGGCGACGCGAACCGCATTGAGCGAGCGGTCGCCCGCACGGCCTGGAACCCGGTATTTGCCGCGAAAACCGAGCGCCATGCAATAATATTGCAACTCCAATAGTTCGCGGTCGCGGTTGGGATGGCGCTCCAGTTCCTCGAGCCGCGCGAAGAATTGCGTGCCGGCATCGACGTCGCCGCGCAGCATCACCACCAGGGGTTGGCGAGGCCATACGCTGGCGCCGCCCCATGGCGTGTTCAAGGCGAGGTCATCGAGCAGGGCGGCAACGATCCATGCGGCCTGGTCCGCCCGTTCAAGCGACGAACCGCTTGCCATGGCTGCATCGCGGGCGCGGACGAGTTCGTCCAGCAGGCGCGTGCGCAGCGCCTCCGGATTTTCCGGGGGCAGGGCGCTTTCCAGTTCCGGCGCGAATTCCAGCAGTGGCGAAAAGGCGTTGACGAGGGTATTCGGGTGCGAGCGCGCTCGTTTGAAGGCAGCCCCCGGCGCCAGCGGCGCCTGCTGGCGCGCCATCGGCGGGCCGACCAGACGGATGCGGGTACGTTCACGATCCTCAGACAGGCCGAAGGGATCGTCGCGGCTCATGGCGTCACCTATTCACCGAGTAGCAGTCGACCTGCGGTTCGCTGGGCAGGACGCCGGAAACGCCAATGACGAATCCGGGAGCGTCGAGCAGCGAGGCCCAGTGCTCGCTTTTCTGATCCAGTTCGAGGCACAACCGGTCGCCGTCGTAGGGAATTTCACGCGGCTGCGAATGCAAGGGCTTCAATGGAATTCCCGGCAGGCGCGATTTCCACAGGCCCTCGAATTCGCTGGCCGCGCCGACTGTCGCCTGGTTGACGAAAATCTTGCGAAGCGCGTCCTCGGATAGTTCCGAACCAACCCGGATGACGATGCGGCTGGCCACCAGCAGCTTCGGGTTGTCGACGCGTACCTTCCACACATTGGTGGAATGGCGCATGACCGGCAAAGCCCGCGACTTGGGCTCGACATAGCGCAAGGAGAGGATGAGCGAACGCAAGGCGTCGGCGAGCGCGAAATAGGCAGGGCCGGGCGCCATGTGGTCGTAGGCCGGCAACTCACCCAGGCGTCGCGCGCTCGACCCATACGTCGCCATCGATCCCGCCAGACCGGCCAGTTCGAGATACAGCTCGGCCGGATGGAAAACATCCTGGGCGAGGATGTGAGCGAGCCGGGGCCGCGCGGCATTGGCAAGGTTGAGCATCAGCAGATCTTCGACGCTGCGTCCCGGGCCGCCAAGCACCATCTTGCCATGGGCCTCGGCAATCTGGTCCAGGCCGGTGATGACCTCCTGCAGAAGCTGGGCGTACCAATGCGCGGCGCCGGTGACGAGTGTCGGCGGCAAGAACGCGTCGTTGAGAGCGACCCCGCCGTCGGCACGCACCCCCTTGATCTCGGCTACCGGCAGCGCGGTATAACCGCCGACCGATTTGCCCGGCGCGAGAAGTATTGGCTGCGGCCGGGCGATTTCGATTTCCTCGGGGTCTGCCCCTCCCTGGACGGCATCCCTGACCGAAACGATCCGTCCGCGATAGCGAGCGCCGCTTGACGCGGCATGCGCCGGATCGAACCCGACGCCGCCGGGCGGCTCCAGCGGCAGCGCAATCAGCACCGCACCGCCGCCCATGTCGGCGGTGACCGCCAGCGGCGGTGGCGCGTCCATCGTGTCCGGAATGGCGAAAGGCGTGCCGTCGGGAAAGATGCCGCGCGCCGAAAGCACGGAGATTTGCCCGGCCTCCAGTTGCGCCGGGTCGAGCGTCAGCGTCCGGAAGCCGAACGTGTGAAGTTGCCCGGCCTGCAATGCGCCGCGCACCGTCGCTTCGAAGAAGCGGTCCTGCTGCTGGAAGTGCTGTGTCCGCAGGAAAAGCCCTTCGGACCACAGTACCCTGTTGGCGTCGCTCATTCCGCCGCTCTCTGCATTGCCTGCCTCTTGTGCCACGCGCTAGGCGGATATGCCGCCGCTGCCGAGCCTTACATTGACTGTCAGTTGCGATCCCGGCGACACCGATTTCGTGGTTCGCCAGTTCCGGCCGCCGGGCTCGCGAATGAGCGCGACGAAGCCGAGCGCGGTCGCTTCCGGCTCGACCGTGATGGTTTTGGAGGCTGTCTTGCCCGGCCCGACCGCGATCTGGTCTGACCCGATGAGATCGCCGCCAAGCGCCGTGCCGGCGTCGCCCTGCAGGGCGAAATAATCGGCCGAGTTGAACTTGCCGGTGCTGCGCAGCCGCATGACCAGCACCGTCACCGGCCGGTCACCGCCTCCCGGTCCGGGGTTCATGCCGGCCTGGCCGGCCAGATTGATGGTGACGGTGGAGGGTTTGGGTGGTCCGCTCTGGCAACCCGCAACCAACCCGGTGGCCCCGAGAGCGATGATGAATTCACGGCGATCAATCATAAGTCACTCCTCCTCATAGGCATCGCGAAAATCGGCACCGATTTCGCCAAGAAACCGCGATTCAGCGCTTGTGGCGATTTCGCGGTGGCGTTTTTGATAGAGTTCCCAAAGCTTGGCCCCACGCCCGCCGGCAAGCAGGGTTTCGATGGCCGAACCCGATTTCAACTCCGCCTCGATCGCGGCGGGGTCGAAGCGGTCGATCATGCGGCGCAGCGCGCCCTGCACGCCGCGCCAGGCCCGTACGTGGTGCTGGGCGAGGTCGCGTATGGCGTCCATGATAGCCGCCTCGCCATCCAGGAAGCCGGGGCTGCGGCCTGCGGCGATCGTCGCCAGCGCATCGTCCACCGTCGGCAGGAATTTGAGAGGATTGACTTGCGAAGCACCGACCACGGTCTGCGCGACGCGGGCATTGCCCTTTTCTTCGGAGCGCTTGCGCAGAAGTTGCATCAAGCCTTCCAGCATCATGCGATATTCGCGGCCGAACCTTTCCATCTCGGCAAGGGGGTCGCCGTCGGGCAGGTCGATGTCTTCAAGACCGACGCCGCGCAGGAATGCGGAGCGCAACGCTGCGTCCGAACTGCCCTGCGGCGACGCATGGTCACCAGACGTATGGCCACCATTGCCCGCCGATGGCTGCGGCGCTTGCTGAACGGCAACTGGAACCGGCGGGTTCTGCGGCAAGCCCGGGCGCAAATCCCATGGTGCCGGCGGGGGGCCGGTTTCGGCGACGCGTGCGTGTGGAGCGGCTATTTCCACACCCGCCCTGGCCGCGCTTTTCTGGCCGGGACCGAGGTTGAAACCGTCGTCGAACGCTATCGGCGGCAATTGGGCGGCCTCTTTGGCGCCGGCGGGCGGGGGTGGCGGTGCGCCGGCATCGACGTGAAACGGATCGTCAAATCCGGACGCGCCCACCCGTCCGAGTTTCTCGTTGGAGGATGGGTCGGATACCGGATCGAGGCTGAAGGGATCGTCGAAGGCGGCTGAACCGCGTTCGTTCGAACCGGCGCGTTCAAACGCCTGAAACGCACCGGGCTTCGGATGGTCGAAAGGGTCCGGCAAGTCGGCCGGGCGTGGAAGGCGTGGTTCTTCTTCGGCTTTGGATGAAAAGAAATCGTCATGACCTATACTGGCGGAATTGGGCGTCGGCACGGGCGGCTGGGCCGACGGTGCGCGAGGTGCCGGCAAAGGGGAGGCCGATTGCCACAGCGCCGATTGCGCGGCCGCGGGTGCCTGTAGCTCGACCCCTACGACATAGTCGCCCAATCTCAGCCGCATGCCGTTTCTCAGGCGGATGGAATTTCCGGCTCCGAGCGGACTGCCGGAATCGTCGATGAAAAGGCCGCTGCTCGACATGTCGGTGACGGTGTAGCCGTCCTGTTCCGATGTGATTTTGCAATGAGCGCGCGAGACATACATGTCCGGGTCATCGATTTGCCAGTCCGCTTCCGGGCTGCGACCGATCACCAATTCGCCCTTGTCCAGCCCAGTCTGGCGAACAGCCTGGCTGCGCGGTCCCTGTTCCAGCGTGAGAAGCAAGCTCATGCTCCGACTCCCGCCACGCCTGGGCGCCATCCGACGATGGTCCTCAGCCGCATGTCCGTAGCATCGCCCCTTTCAAGGGGACGTGCAAGCCACGCCGTTCGCCCAAGCTGCACCGTTCCAACACGCGCCTGAGGCACCGCATCGCGCTTGAGGACGATGCGCAGATCGACGTCCAGAACCTCGCCGATGAGGTCGCGCACGGCGCGTTTAAGAACGTCGAGGCGTTTTTCGCCGGGCAGGAACGATTTGTACGTTTCATAGCCGAGCGGCCCGATTTCAAGCTCGATCCTGCTCTGCCTGCCAAAACTTCGCGGGCCGATCGTGGCGGCGCTGCCAAGCCCCGCATGGGCTTTGCCGAGCCGGGTTTGCAACGGGGCGGGTATCGTCAGCCAAGCCGCGACGAACTCTTTGAGCAGCACCGGTACGTTGAACGCTTCGGCCACGAACAAGGTCAGCTTTTCCGGCCCCTCGACCTGCGAGGCGAGCGATGCCGCCTGGCGGAGCTTTACGGCGTCGAGTTCCGGATTTTCCTGATTATGCGTGGCGGGCAGCCCGATCCCGGCGAGCGCCTCGAGCATGGAGCGGACGCGACCGCCAACGGATCGCTCGGCCTGCACGCCGGGATGCGCGTCCGCCCAGGCCCGGTAGAACAGGGCGATCATTCGGTGCTGCAGGATGTTGACGAAGTCGACGAATGTGGTGTCGCTGGTCTGTTGTGCGTTGACGCCGCCGAACCAGCGTTGCGACAGGCGGTCGAGCACCCATCGCGTCAGGTGCAGCGGCATCGGCCCTTCCGGGCCAAGCAGGCCGAGATTAGCCACGGTGACGCGCGCCGGCAACGTCTCGGTTGCCTCGCGGAGTTCGACGAGGTCCTGCGTGGCGAAGCCAAGCCGCACGTGCTGGCCAAGGCGCGCCGGCTCACGGTCCGGTCGCCCGGCGTGGCCGAACAGATGACCTTCCCGCTCTAGCTGGCGCAACAGTTCGAAGAAATCGAACGCCTCGGACAGGTCCGTCTGCCTGTCCGGCATGGGGCTGGCTGTTCCGGCGGCGTCCGGCGCGGCTTCGGCCACGGCCGCCGAGGTGTCAGGCGCATCTAGATCAGGTAGCGATTGCCGGGCGTCATCGGCCATGGCACATCCTCCAGTCTCTGCAGCAGCCGCGTGCGGGTCCGCACAAAACCGTTTATTCCCGCATGGCGGGCGAAAAGCCGTGCCAGCAACGCCGACAGCAGCAGGACACTCTGCCCGGAAAGCACCGACTGATCGACATGCAGCGTAATTTCCGTGCCTCTGCCGAAACACATCGGCCCCGCTATCGCCAGCCGCTCGATAACCGGCCTCGAATCGACGCGCACGATGGAGCGCACGTGGCGGGCAAGTGCTGGATCGCCCCGATCCGCGTAAAGGTCGAGCAGCGCATGCAGCGGATCGACGCCTTTGCCTTCCTTGGCCAAGCTGAGGAAATTGAGTGCGAGTTGGGCCACGAGCCGCCAGGCGAGTTCGTCCGCCCGCGATTGGCTTTCCGCACCGGTCGGAAGTGCTGCGGGAATGGCCGGTTGTGGCGGCCGCAGCGCGCCAAGAAGCCTGACGGATTCAACGGGATCGCCGCTTTCCAGGGTGAGGGTGGGGTTGTCGTCAAGGATCGGCAGATCGCGATTGGTGCACAGCGCCATGATGTCGAGACGCTTGAGCGGGCGGGCGCCCGTGTTGCCCACCGGCTGCGAGATGGCGAGGAAAACGTCGTCGCCGGTATAGGAGGTGCGCGTCATGCCCTGCCGCCGCTCGTCCTCGGTGGCTCGGCGGGGGCGGCGCTCCGACGAATAGACCCAGCCGCTGCCGCGGTTCTGGCCGAGGCTGAAAAGCGCCGGTACCTCGGATTCCGGCCCTTCGGTATCGGCGTCCTCGACGCGTAGCACGCGATAGATTTCGAAGTCTCTTGGCCGCGTTCTGTCGGCATAGAGCACCTGCCGCGTCTTGCGACGATCGATCTCGATGACGTTACACTCGCGCTCGAACAGATTGATGATCGGCGTGGCGAAGAGTTCGAAATCCGTCGGCGTCACATCGGCAAGTTCCTGCACCGGGCGGCGAAACAGGAAAACGACCTCCAGTCCGGCATCGCAACTGCGAACGATGGGTTGCAACCCCCGCACGCGAGCATAGTGGAAGCGTTCGGGCATCATGAAATATTCACGCAACAGCCGATAGCCTTCGAAGGTCGGGCGGGTGCGCGGCATCAACGCTTCGGCGTCGGCGATGCCTGCCATTTCCGGTGCCGGAAGGGGCGTTAGTCTGGCGTCTTTGCCGAAAGCCCGCGCGCCGATGGCCGAGCATGCGCTGAAGATTGCGTCGAACAGGAGCGTCGCCTTGGTCAGTCCGGCGAAATAGAGATCGAGTTGGTCAAGGGACAGTTCGTTGAGCTTGCCCTTGCCGCTTCGGCCAACGGTGAGGCGTAGCGCCGCTTCGCCACCGATGCCGCCAATCGCGTTTATCCCGGCCGCGGCCAGCGCGCTGCGATCCTGGAAATAGCTCACTGAGGCGATTTCGATCGGCCATAGCGTCACATCCTGTGCCGTGGTGAAGGTGCAGCGTGTTGAAAGGCCGGGCAGCAGGCTGGAGACGAGGCGTGTGCCACGCGCGACGACATGGCCGGCATTCATCGTCTGCACCTGCTTGCCGGGCTTCAGCACGGCCATGGCAGTGGCCGGCGTCGGCGCGACGAGATCGGGATAGAGGACGTCAAGCACGGCGCGTGAAAATCGCGAGCCCTCGGCGTCCACCTTCATGCGGGTGCGAGCCGCCAGGAAGGCGACACCGTCGAGAAGCCTCTCGACATAGGGGTCGGGACAAGGCGCCGTGTCGAGCGACAAATTACGCGCCACCGCAGGGTGCATGTCGGCAAACTCCGAGGCGAGCGCCCTTATGTGGGTCAGTTCTTCTTCATAATACTCCAGGAAGGCCCGATCCAAATCTCAAGCCTCCGCGAAGTCGGTCCGTGCCAGGCCGTTGTCCAGGTTGATGGTCGTGCGCAGGCGCATCCTTTCAGGTGTTGGCGTCATGATCAGCACGGCATCTATCTCTATTTTCAGGCCCATGCTTTTGTCGCCGAGCGTCACATTGACCTTCGTCGCCCCCTCTTTCAGACGTGGCTCGAAGGTGGTGAGTACCGCGCGGATTTCCCGGGCCAACGCCTCGCGGTCGAAATCGCGTGACGAGCGGCCGGAGAACGACGGTACGCCGTAATTGACCACGCTACGGCGAACCTCGGGAAAATCCTCCAGCGCCGGCAGCCTGTCGCCGAACTGCTCGAATTCCAGATCGGACAACAGAGGCGTCGCCTCGAAACGTTCGGTATTGAACAACGCCTCGATGTCGCGCCGGACCGCCTCGCGAAGAACGTTGGGCGACACCACCACGCCGCGCGCCTCAAGTTCGCTCCTGTGGCGGTTCTGGAAAACCAGCCGATGCAAGCGCCTTTGTTGATCGGGCGTCAACGCGGCATCGGTATCGATCGCCCTGGCATTGCCGGCGAGCAGAGTGTCCAGCCGTTCCGTGCCAAGTTCGCTCTCCAGAACATGGCGCAGCCCGCTGATCTCCGTGGTCAAGCCCGGCAGATCGTTCACGAGACGGTCCCAAAGAGACGGCTGAACCGCCTCGCGTTTGGCCCTTGGACTGTTGCTGGACTTGGTCATTTCGATGCCAAGACGTCGCCGCCAGCGTCAGACGCCGACATTCACGTCCATCTCCGCCTCGTCATTGTCGTCGTAAACGAACTTGATTTTCTTGTAGGCGAAGCCGATCCTTTCCTCGATCAGGTCTGGATCTTCGGCGCTCGGCTTCATCTCATAGTTGACGACCGAGGCATCGGTGAGTGTGATGACCAGATAGTCGCTGCTCTTTTCCTCAATGGTCCGGCGGGCGGTAAACTTCACCTCGTCCAGCTT
This sequence comes from Mesorhizobium sp. A623, assembly GCF_054489405.1. Taxonomy (NCBI): domain Bacteria; kingdom Pseudomonadati; phylum Pseudomonadota; class Alphaproteobacteria; order Hyphomicrobiales; family Phyllobacteriaceae; genus Mesorhizobium; species Mesorhizobium sp. A623. The sequence goes on along the minus strand of NZ_JBTMXB010000010.1, from coordinate 118,413 downwards.
CTTGTTCTGGAACAGCGCCTGTTTCAGATAGGGCGAGGACTTGTCGTAGTGCTTGACGAAGGTGATGAGCCCCAGGGCCACGCGGCCTCTGCGCGAAAGTGAGTTGGGATCATGGGGCGCGATCATCGTGAACTCGACCCCGTGGATTTCGATTTCATCTTCGTGCTTGTCGCGGGCACTCGGGCCCTTGATGTCCGGAACTTTCAGAAAGCCATCAATTTTCATTTTCTCTCTCCATCAGGCTCACATGTATTCAGGCTGATTTGACGGACGGTAGTTCCGACACCAGCCGAAGCGAGGCGTTGATGCCCTCCAACTGGTAGTGCGGTCGCAGGTAGAAGCGGGCATTGTAGTATCCCGGTCGGCCTTCGACGCTGTCGACCTGTACCTCCGCCGCCGCGAGCGGCCGCTTGGCGCGCGCCTTGTCGTCGGCGAAGGCAGGATTGGCCAGCACGTATCGGTTGATCCATTCGGTCAGCCAGATCTGCATGTCGGCGCGTTCCTTGAACGAACCCACCTTGTCGCGCGCGATCGCCTTGAGATAGTGCGCGAACCGTGAAACGGGGAAAAGATAGGGCAGGTTGGCCGAAAGCCGCTCATTGGACTGTGCGTCCGGATCGACCAGCCGCCCCGCCCGCGTCTCGTCGTCTTGCAGCGAGTGCGCGCCGATGAATGCGGCGAGGTCGGTATTCTTCCTGTGCAGAATGGGCATCAGGCCGAGCTTGGCGAGTTCCGCCTCGCGTCGATCGTCGATCGCCACTTCCGTCGGGCATTTCATGGCCACGGCCCCGTCGTCGGTGGGGAAGCTGTGCACCGGCAGGTTGAGCACGGTGCCGCCGTTTTCGACGCCGCGAATCTGCGTGCCCCAGCCATAGAGCTTGTGGCTGCGGTTGATGTTGACGCCCATCGGGAAGGCGGCATTCATCCATACATACTTGTTGTGGTCGCCCTGTACTTCTTCCTCGAAGGCAAAACCCTTGACCGGCACGGTGTCGGCGCCATAGGGCAGCCTGGCCAGCACGCGCGGCATGGTCAATCCGACATAGCGCGCGTCCTCGCTCTCGCGCAGCGATTGCCACGAGGCATAGGCCGGGTTGGAGACAATTTGCTGCAAATCCTGCGGGTTAGGCAGTTCCTGCCAACTGTCCATGCGGAACAGCCGGGGCGAGGCGGCCGCAATGAACGGCGTATGTGCGGAAGCGCAAACGCCCGACAGATTGCGCAGCAGGCCTACGTCGCGTGGGTGGTTGGAAAATTCATAGGCGCCGATCAGGCAGCCGAAAGGCTCTCCGCCGAACATCGAATATTCATCTGTGTAGACCTTCTTGAAGATCGGGCTCTGGTCCCACATCTGGCCTTCGTAGTCCTCCAGCGTATCGGCCAACTGCTCCTTGGAAATGTTCAGCACCCGGATCTTCAGCTTCTGATCCGTCTCGGTATTGTTGACGAGATACCACAGGCCTCGCCATGTGCCTTCCATCTCACGCACCTCCGGTGCGTGCAGTATTTCATTGATCTGCGTCGTCAGCATCTTGTCGATGCCGGCAATCAGCGACTTGATGGACTTGATGGCGTTGGACGAGATGGTCGTCGTCTCCGAGCGAGACTGCGCCGCCAGCGCCAGGTTGCGCACTAGCTGCTGCAATTTCTCGCTGTCGTCCTTCTTGACCTTGAAATCTTTCTCCAGCAGCTCGCCGAATTCTCCCAGGTCGACGGCTTCTGCCTCGGCGGTGGCGCTGACGGCGGTCTTTTGCTGTTCGGCCATGGGTTATTCCTCGCTCTTGTCGCCGTCGGTCAGGGCCTGGTTGGCGATCTGCCCGAGCAGCGGTTCGTTGTTCAGCAACTGGGCAATGCGCTTTTCGGCATCAACCCGGCCATCCATGAAACCAAGCAGTTCCTCCAGCTGGCGGCGCATCTTGAGAATCTCGGATAGCTGCGGCACCTGTTCGGCGATCTTGTCAGGGGCGAAATCGCCCATCTTCGTAAACGTCAGGTCGAGAGCCAATTCCTCATCGCGTTCATGACCTTCGGCCTGCGGCAGCGTATTTTTCACGCGCGCTTTGACGCGTGGCCCGAGCGCCTCCATGAATTTGGGGAACCTGTTGGCGTCGGTCTCGACATAGGATCGGTCGAGCACAGATTTCTGCGCTTCCCTGGTCTGGGAAGCGCCGGAGAGATCGGCCATCACGCCCATGACGAAAGGCAATTCGATGGTCGTCGGGCTGCCATAGGTCTCTACATCGTAGGCGATCTGCACGCGCGGCGCGCGATTGCGTTCGATGACCTTTGCTTTGCTTTCTGCTGGCATGGTTTTTTACCTTTCATCCATTCTTACTGGGCCGTCTTCTTGGCCTCGGGGACGCCGGCCAGAAGCCGGAATTCCTTGAGCCCAGACGGAGCCAGATCTTCCATCAGTTCGACGAAATCCATGTGAACCATGCGCCGTACGCGGCGGGCCAGATGCGGGATCGGACTCGACGGTTCCGTGCGGTCGTAGAAGGCGACAACGAGATCGAGGCACCTGACCACGTCGTCACGCGAGGAAATCCGATCGGGAAGGGCCATGCTTGATCCTCCTTGGCCGACCAGCTTCGCTGCGCCGCTATCGTGGCCGTTGGCTCTCGGCGCTTGGCTCTCGACGGTCTTTTCTTCTGCAGGTATTTGCTCGCCATTGGCGGAAGTACGCCCGGCTGATCCTCGTTCGAGGGTGGAAAGAACGCGTTCCAGAAAGCGCTTGAGGTCGGGAACGGTGGCGCTTCCACCTTCGAGCCGCGCACCAAGCGCCATCTCGACCGAATCGAGCGCCGCCACTGCGGCGCGCGCGTCTGCCATGAGCGCGGTCATGCCGTCGCCGGCCTGGTCGATCTGCGCCGCGCTGCCGCTGCGGACGCGGGCGAGAAGCTGTTCATGGGCGCTTGCGAGAGCGGCCTTCTCGGACGCGTTCAGCCCCGACGCGGCCTCCTGCAGCATGACGCGCTCATCGAGCGCGCCTTGTTCCAGGTCGCGCCCGGTGATCGGCCCGACGCCGCGAGGGGCAAATAACGTCATCCTGCGCAGGTCGGCGAGGATGCCGTCCTGGCCGTTCTGCAGATCGAGCAAGGCATTGATCCGGCGCAGTGCCGATTCGCGTGGCGGTGCATCAGCTCGCAAGGCCGGGTGCATGGTTTCCCAATAAGCGCCGAAGGTGCGCGCGATCAGGTTCAGGCCCTGGGCGAGCCCGGCCAGGCCATCCTCGTTGGCCAGTGCGCGTGTGACGAGCACCAGAAGGCGCAGGTCGCGGCCTTGCGTGCGCAGTTCGTCGGCTTTCGCCAACACGCCGGCCCAGTCGCCGGGGGTGCTTACCTGTGATGTGGGTTTGTTGCGCTCGTCGTGAACGACCTTGACTTGAGGCTCCGCCAGCCGCTCCAACTCGTGGAACCGCGTATCGTTGCGTAAATCTTCCCCTGATGGGTTCTGCCCGTTCAGAGGTTCCAGCCAGAGAGCGAGATCAATCAAACAGACCCCCCGCAGCCAACGTCTAGGCTGCAATGGCGTTCATTTACCAGTCTGCATACATCTGTCAAAAGCCGGGCTAGAGCCCGAAAAGTGGTCTAGAATACTCGTTTTTGTGTTCCTGTCCATATTGCCGCGAGAGCTTATGTCTATCGGCTGGCAGGAAACCTGAAACAGCCCAGCGATGCGCTGCGGTGGCACTCGGGGAAGCGCTTCAGCATTCGCCGGATCGCCGAAAATGGGAGCCTCTTTGTAAGTCGCGGTTTGTGTGTCAATTTATGCCCACGGGGTACTCTCACAGGAGCAAGTCCGATGGAGCCAGCCAGTGCGCAAAGGCGTAAGCCGTCGCAGAGCTTCAAGCGCAAGGAACTTGTCGACAAGCTGAACCCGACATGCAAGCGCGCTTTCGCCGCTGCCGCTGCTGCTGCCAAGCTTCGCGGCAATCCCTACGTGGAACTCGTGCATTTCATCGAGCAACTCGTGCTTTCCGACAGGTCCGATGTTCAGATGATCCTCGCGGATGCGCGCGTCGATGCCAGCCGGGTGGCCAGCGACATGACGCGGGCGGTCGACAAGCTGCCCTATGGCGCGACCTCGATCGAAGAATTCTCCGACCATATCTTTCACGCCATCCAGGAGGCATGGAGCCTGGCAGGGCTCCAATTCGGCGTCGAGGAGGTTCGCAGCGCCCATGTCATCCTCGCCTGCCTGAAAATCCCGGTGCTCGAAGGACTGGTATCCAAGATCAGCGGCGAATTCGACAGGATAGACGCCGATGGCGTGATCGCCCGTTTTGGCGACGTGGTGGAAGGGTCCATCGAGGCGGCCGAAAGCGAGCCTGTTGCAGACGCTGCCGCGGCACCGAAGCGGGCTCCCGGTGGGGATTCGGCGCTGGCGAAATACGCGACCGACCTGACGCAGCGCGCGCGCGACGGCAAGATCGATCCCGTTATCGGGCGTGATCCGGAAATCCGGCAGATCGTCGATATCCTGATGCGCCGCCGGCAGAACAACCCGATCCTGACCGGCGAGGCCGGGGTCGGCAAGACCGCCGTGGTCGAGGGCTTTGCCTTGCGCATTGCCGAAGGCGACGTGCCGCCCATGTTGCAGGGTGTCAGCGTGCGCATGCTCGATGTCGGTTTGATGCAGGCGGGCGCCAGCCTCAAGGGCGAGTTCGAGAAGCGGCTGAAATCGGTCATCGACGAAGTGCAGTCTTCCGGAACGCCGATCATCCTTTTCATCGATGAAGCCCATACCCTCATCGGGGCGGGGGGAGCGGCCGGCACGGGCGACGCCGCCAATCTTTTGAAGCCCGCGCTGGCAAGAGGCGAGTTGCGCACCATCGCGGCGACCACCTGGGCGGAATACAAGCAGCACATCGAAAAGGACCCAGCGCTCACCCGCCGCTTCCAGGTGGTCAAGGTCGACGAGCCGGACGAGGCTGTCGCCGTGCTCATGCTGCGCGCCACGGCAGGCGTGCTCGAACAGCACCACCAGGTGCAGGTGCTTGACGAAGCAATCGAGGCGGCGGTGGCGCTGTCTCACCGCTATATCCCGGCGCGGCAACTGCCGGACAAGGCGGTCAGCCTGCTCGATACGGCCTGTGCGCGCGTCGCCGTTTCGCAGCATGCGACGCCGGCCGAGGTCGAGGACATATTGCGCCGTCGCCAGGCCCTTGAAGTCGAGCGCGGCATCATCGGACGCGAGGCCGCGATCGGTATCGATGTAATCGACAGGCAGGCTCGCGTCGAGGCGGGGTTGGCCGAAACCGAGACGACGCTTGCCGCCGCGCAGCAACGATGGGACCGCGAAAAGACGCTGGTCGCCGAAGTCCTCGAACTGCGCGCAAGGCTGCGCGGCGAGGGCGTGCCGCTCGACAAGGCAGCACAGGAGGCGCAACCGGTCGGGGCTTCCCTGGACGCGAAAGACCCCACCGAACCCGCTGGAGAGGATGTGCAAGCCGAACCGGCTTCCGATCCCATCGCCGATCTGGCACGGCTCAGGGAACTGATGACCGAACTTGCCGAGGCGCAGGGCGAGACGCCGCTGATCCTGCCTTCGGTCGACCGGAACGCGGTGGCCGCCGTGGTTCAGGACTGGACCGGCATTCCCACCGGGCGCATGCTGTCGAGCCAGACCGAAAAGGCGCTGCGGCTCGCCGAAACGCTTTCCGAGCGGGTTGTCGGCCAGGACCATGCGATGGAAATGATTTCCAGGCGTGTGCAGACCAGCCGCGCCGGCCTCGGCGCGCCTGAAAAGCCAGTCGGCGTCTTCCTGTTGTGCGGCCCTTCGGGTGTCGGCAAGACCGAAACGGCGCTGGCGTTGGCCGAGACGCTTTATGGAGGCGAACAAAACCTGATCTCGATCAACATGTCCGAGTTCCAGGAGGCACACACCGTCTCGACGTTGAAAGGCGCGCCTCCCGGCTATGTCGGCTACGGCAAAGGCGGCATCCTGACCGAAGCGGTGCGCAGAAAGCCATATTCGGTGATCCTGCTCGACGAGGTCGAGAAAGCGCATCCGGATGTGCACGAGATTTTCTTCCAGGTCTTCGACAAGGGCATGATGGACGACAGCGAGGGCAGGCGCATCGATTTCAAGAATACGCTGATCCTGCTAACCTCCAATGTCGGCTCCGAAGTGATTATGGATCGTACCCACAATGGTACCGTGCGGGCCGGCCTTGACGATCTCGATCTGGCCCTGCGCCCACCACTCTTGAAGGTATTCCCGGCCGCGTTTCTCGGCCGCGTCGTCACCATCCCCTACTATCCGCTGTCGGATGCCATGATCGAGGCGATCACCCGCCATCAGTTCGGCAAGATAGCAAAAAGGCTGCGTGCAACCAGCGACGCCGAACTGGTGATCGGCGAAGGCGTCATGGATATGGTCAAGGCCCGTTGCACCGAGATCGAATCCGGTGGGCGCATGATCGATGCCATTTTGACCAATACCCTGCTGCCCGAGCTTTCCCGTGGTGTGCTCAACCGCACGCTGGAAGGCGAGCCCATGAAAAAAGTGACGGTTGGTGCCTCCGCCGAAGGGTTTACCTATACCTTCGAATAGTGTGGCGACTTTCCATCGACCACAATGTTGCCGGTTCCCAAAGCGGCTTGGGAGCCGGCAACGTTACGCTGCGCTGTCGTCATCCTCCGACAAGATCAGCGAGGCGTCGTTCGACAGGCAGGAGATGCTGGAGCCTCCCCTGGTCGTGGTGAGCCTCTTCGAATGCGGCTATGATCCTGGCGTCGTAACGGATGCGCTCCGACCGCGGCATAGGCGTGCCAATGGTGGCGGCCGGACCTTGACCCGCTGTCGAACGCTCATCCCCAGCCGCCACTGCCGCCACCAGTGCCAGTGCCACCAGTGCCGCTGCCGCCCAAGGGCGGAACGACGACAGGTGCCGTTTCCTCAGCCGGTTTGACAATTTTCTTGGCGACGATCTTCTTCTGCTTGACGATCTTTGACCTGGTGGTCGTGCGGGTGGTCGTCGGCCTGTGCTTCGTCGTCGTCAGCGTCGGTTCGGCCTTCGGTGCGACCGACACGCAGCCCGTCAGCACCGCCAGAGAACCGGATAGAATCGTGGCGATCAATGCTTGCTTCATCACCCTGCCCACCATTGCCTCCTTGTTGATCAAAACAGGTCTCGACGTGGATTGGCCTGCTCCCAGACCGCTCTGGCCGCATTGACCAGTTGGTCGTCCAGCGAGCCATTCGCCGGGACCTTCGACTTGAGGTCCCGGCGCAATTGCTTGAGCGCCGCCGTCTTCGCCTTCACTCCGAATTTCGCCAGCACCGCCCGGGCGTCCGGCAATTCCTTGCGAAGATCAAGCGCGACCGTGAAGGCAAGATAACGCACTGCTATTGCCTGGTCGGCCTTGTCGCCCTTCTGCATTTCAAGGGCCGCGCGATCATACGCGCCGGACTGGTCGCCCCGCGTTGCCGCCACCTCGAACAGCCTTTGCGCTTCGGCGAGGTTCTGTCCTACGCCGACACCGTCCCGGTACATGCGCGCAAGGCTGCCTGGGGCGTAGGGTTGGCCGAGGTCAATGGCCTTCTGAAAAAGCGCCAATGCTGCCTTCGGGTTCTTCTCGACGCCCTGCCCGCTGAGGTAGTTGCGGCCGAGCAGGTTCATCGAATACATGTCCTGCCGCTCGACGCCGGCCTTCAGAAAAGCCACGGCGCGAGCCGGATCCGCGGGCACGCCATTGCGGCCTTCAGTGAAGATCGCGGCAAGATCGTTCATCGCGTAAGTATGACCCATAGCCGCCGCCTTGAGCAGCAGGTCCAGCCCCTTGCCGGTGTCGCGCTCGACGCCATAGCCGTTGAACAAGGCGCGGCCCCACGACGTCATCCCGTAGGGATCGCCCTTATCGGATGCGGATGCATAGAAGGTGTTGGCCCGCTTGCGATCGACGGGCATTCCCGTTCCCGTCGCGTTGAAATAGCCGAGTTCGAACACGGCGCGGACATGGCCCCTGTCTGCGGCTTCCTGGATGGCCTTCTTTGCCTGGTCGACCTTGCCGGCCGCCAACAGCGCTCGCCCCAGTTCGTAGCGGAAGCGGGCGACATCGGGATAGGCCTTCACCGCCGCCTCGCAGGGCTTCACGGCCTCGGCGCTGATCTCGTTTGGCAGGAGGCCTGGAACAACACCCTGCAGGTCGAGAGGTTCGCCGGCAGCCTGGTCGCACGGATCGACGCTGGGCGACAGCTTCATCGTGGCGGGCTTGGATGAACTGCTGTCGGCCCGGATCTCGAAGCCGACCTCGACCGGTTCGGCGGTACCGATCTGGGGTTCGTAGCGCAAATCGTCAAGCTCGTCCGCCATCAGGCTCGACTCGGGCGACAGGGCACGATCCGGCAGGGACAGCGTTCCCGTTATCGGATAGTTCGCGACCTTCACGCTGATGGCGGCATCCTTTGTAGGGAAATCCAGCTTCAGCGGAACCGGGCCGACGCCGACCGGAACGCTGATCTCGCGGTTTTCGATCGCCTCGGCAGCACCGGTGATATGGATGCCTCGCTCGAGCACCTGCTGTTTCTGCTCAGCTTCGAGCGAGGCCATAATCTGTTCGCCCTCGGCGCCTTGGCCGCTTTTGACACGGAACACCATTATGCCCTGGGCTTTGCCACCCCAATTGTCATGCGTGGCATAGGCCAGCATGTCCACCTCCTCCTGCGCACCGATGCCCTTGGGCACCTCCATCTTCAGGCGCGGCAAGTCCTTGCCCTGAATCAGTTCGCCCACCTCGACAGCCTTGCCGTCCAGCAGCAGGCGCCCGAGCGCAGGCGGCCTTTCGATGCTAACGGTGATTGATCCGCCATCGATGTCGACCGGTTCCGGCAGGTCCAGGGCGACGGGCCCGACACCCGACGGCACAAGCTTCTCCAGAACCGGTGGCAGCGAAGGCCGGCTGGCACGGCGCATCAGGACAACCTCGTCAATGAGGGACGAGTTTTCCCAGGGAACCTGCTTGCCGTCAGTGGCCTCCACCACATCGCGGCGCACCGCGGCCATGACCGTGCGAAGCTCCTGGTTCGGAGCCATTGCGCGCCGAGAGAATGCGGATGAAAACGGGCTGAGGTCTCCCGTTCCATCATAGGCGACCGCCCCTGGCTCGGTGGCGAAGGCTATCAGCGTGTTCAGCGAGCTTTTGACCTGCGCAAGACCGGTGTTGCCCGCCGTGATCAATTGATCCCTCAGCCAATAATCCTTGCGCGGAAACGGATTGTTGCGACAGGCATCGAGGATGATCACCTGGATCTTCGATTTCGAACGCAACTGCTGCAGCACATCGCCCAGCCTGATCGCCTGTACCTCAATGTCGGCCGCGTTCTTCAACGAGGCATCCACGGGGATCAAGAAATTTTCGCCTCCGATCTGAAAGCCATGACCTGAATAGTACACGACGGACAGATCGGCGCCGTCCGCCGCCGCGAGGTAGTGACGAAACTGCTTCTCGAACTGCAGCTTTGTGAGGTCCTTGGCGACGAACACCTCGAAACCGGCCAGCCGAAAGGTTTTGGATACGTCCTCGGCATCCTTGTCGGGGTTCTTGAGCGCGGGGATTTCCCGGTACTCGGAATTGCCGATCACCAGGGCAACCCTTCGATCGGCCGACGCATCGAAGGTCGTCAGGGCCGCTACGAGGAAGACTGCGATGAATCCGCAAAGTCGGAGCATGGCAACTGCCTTAACCGTTACCTGGCGACCCCAAGCACGCAGCTTGCGGTATCAAGGTCGGCTACAGAGTTCACAATCTGCCGAGACAGGAACAGAGTGAAAAGCCATCGCGACAGCGGGCACATTCCTCATCTGAATAGGCTCTAGGTTACCTCAGAACCGAACCGCCCGCAATGCGTGTCAAATCGCCCCGGAGGTGCTGTCCGGAGTAAGCTGCAGGTGTAGGTTCGTGGGTCTGGCGCATCGGCCGATACTCCGTTCCAGCCCACCCCATAAATCCTCATGCTCCCCCTATTGCATGACGCTGCGTAAATCCCCTTGCCGGGATTATATGCATATGATCGTATGGCGATCAAAATCCATCAGTTCAATCTGATACGAAAACGCAAAGGGAGGAATTGCATCAATGTCCACGAGTAGCAGAGGGTTTTCGCGCCGCGGTTTCCTCGGCGGCAGCGCCGTCGCCCTGACGGCAGGCACGTTGGGAATGCCCTTCGTGCGCACGGCCCGAGCGCAGGCGTCGACCTTCAAGGCGGGCGTCATCACATCGCTGTCGGGAGAAAATATCCTCGGCGGCAACCTCACCAAGCGCGGCTACGATCTATGGGCTGACGCCATCAACGCCAAGGGCGGCGTCGAAGTCGGCGGTGACCGTTTCAAGGTGGACATGTTCTACGGCGACGACCAGAGCAATCCGGCGACCGGCGCCGACGCCGCCGAACGGCTGATCGTGCAGAACGAGGTCGACGTTCTGTTCGGCCCTTATACCAGCGGCTCGACCATCGCCGTGCAGCCGATCTGCCAGAAATACCAGGTACCGATGATTTCCGGCTCGGCGGAATCGCCGAATGTGTGGAAAGCCAAGCCGGAATTCAATTTCGGCATCATCCCCTCGGTCGACACCACGTCCGGCATGTCGTTGGCGGTGCTGGCCAAGCTGTCGAACCCGGCCGCCAAGACAATCGCCGTCATCGGCGTCAACGAGCCGTTCTCGAAGGAGACCGGCGAAGGCTTTCGCGATGGCGTCAAGGCTGCCGGTCTGGAACTGGTTGCCTATGAACTGGTGCCGCCGGAAGGCGACCTCACCCCCGTCATTTCCAAGATCGCAGCCCTCAATCCGGATGTCATTGCGGTGGGCGGGCACGAGGAACCGCTCATCAATGTCGTCAAGACGTGCAAGTCGCTGAATTATCGGCCGAAGGCGCTGATCATGCATTACGGCGTCACCAACCCCGCCTTCGCCCAGGCACTCGGCGCGGATGCGGACGGCACGACCGGCGTGGCGGTGTGGCTGCCGACCGTTCCCTACAAGGACGATCTGTTCGGCACAGCCAAGGAATTCGCCGAGATGGCGCAGAAGAAGTCGGGCTCGGAGCCGGACTATACCGAGGCCGGCTGCGCGGCCAGCGGCTTGGTGCTGGGCGATGCGCTCAAGCGCCTCGGCAAGAAGCCGGCGCTGACGCCCGAGGACCGGGTGGCGCTGAAGGATGCCATCGCCGAAACCGACATCCAGACCTTCTACGGGCCGATCAAGTTCGAAAAGGAAGGCCCGCACTATCACGACAATACCCAGCCCGTTCCGGTGCTGATCCAGATCCAGGGCGGCAAGACCATCGCGGTCGGCCCGAAGGAAGCGGCTGCCGCGCCCTTCATCTATCCGCTGCCGGCCTGGAAATAAGCGTCAAGACGGGATGGGGCGAGACCACCGCCCCATCCCGGTCGAATTCCGCCGCCGGTTGCGCATGCCTGCAAAATGACGGACCATGTGCCTGTGGTGCCGGCTTGCCGCCGTACCGCTCTGCCTTTCCGTTTCCCTGACGACGAACGGTTTTCGCCTTGGATCTTTTTCTCCAGACTCTGCTGAACGGCCTTCTGATCGGCGGCGTCATCGCCACCTTCACCATCGCCTTCCAGCTTACCTTCGGCGTGCTGCATGTCATCGACTTCGCGGTCGGCGGCTGGGTCGTGCTGGGTGGCTATCTCGGCTACTACATGACAGCGGCGCTGGGGGTCGACGGCTTCGCGGCGATCCCGGTGGCCTTCGTCCTGTTCGGCGCGCTTGGCTACCTGATCGGGCCGATCCTCTACAATGTCCGCAACAGCCGAACGGCAAGGCCGGAACTGATGGCGCTGGCGCTGACCTTCGGCCTGTTCACGCTGCTGCGCGGCGGCATGCTGACCGCGTGGGGCTTCAACACCTACAGCGTGCAGACGGCGCTGAGCGGCGAAAGCTTCACCCTCGGCCCGGTCACGGTACCGCTGATCCGGGTTGCCGCGGCAGTTTTTGCGGCGGCAATCGCCGGCGGCCTGTTCCTGTTCCTCTACCGCACCCGCTACGGGTTGGCGATCCGCGCCACGGCCGAGAACCGGCATAACGCCGCTCTGATGGGCGTCAACATCCGCCGCCTCAGCGCCAATGTCTACGGGCTTTACGCAGGCATCACCGCCATGGCCGGCGTGCTGATGGGGTCTATCTACTCGGTCAATCCGGAGGTCGGCCTGCGCTACACGCTGTTCGCCTTCTTCGTCGCCGTGCTGGCGGGGCTCGGCTCGGTCGGCGGCGCGCTGGTCGCAGCCCTGCTGCTCGGCGTCATCGAAGCCTTCGTTTCCACCTATGTCGGGTCCAGCTATTCGCTGCTGGCGGTCTTCGCCACGCTCTTTCTGGTCCTTCTCATATCCCCGAAGGGGATCTTGCGGAGAGGATTGTGACATGGCGGCGCAAACCATGAAATCGCGCCTGCCGGGCCTCGTCCTGCTCGCCGCCATCCTCGTGGTGCTGGCGCTGATGCCGTTGCTGGTCAACAATTACTGGCTGCGCATCGCCACCGGCGCGCTGATGTGGGCGGGGCTTGCCTGCTCCTGGAACATTCTGGGCGGCTATGCCGGCTACATCAATTTCGGCCACTCGGCCTTTTTCGGCCTGGGCGCCTATGCGACCGCGCTCCTGATGGGCGACCCGTTCGGCCTGCCTTTCCTGGCCACGATCCCGGCCGGCATGCTGGTGACAGCCCTGTTCGCCGTCGTCATCGGCGCACCGACGCTGCGCCTGCGCGGCGCTTATTTCGCCATCGCCACATGGGCCTTCGCCGAGGTGCTGATCCAATTTTCCTCGGTGGTGGACTTCACCGGCGGCATCGGCGGCATCGGCCTGCCGCCCTACCTCAACGAGCGCTTCTTCTATTTCGCCATGTTCGGCGCGGCGGCACTGACCTATCTCGTCACCTGGGCGCTGTTCGAGCGCTCCCGCTTTGGCCTGAAGGTCAAGGCGCTGCGCGACCACGAGCCGGCGGCGGAGGCGATGGGCATCAACACATCGCTGGTCAAATTGCAGACCTTCGTGCTGAGCGCGGTAACCGCCTCGGTGTTTGGCGCGATCTTCGCCTACTGGGTCACCTTCATCAATCCCAAGAGCGTGTTCGGCGGCGACATCACCGACCAGATGGTGGTGATGGTGCTGCTCGGCGGGCTGGGTAGCCTGTGGGGACCGGCCATTGGCGGGGTGATGCTGTTCGTCGTCAACCGCCTCGTGTGGATGTACTGGGGCGACACCGCCTTCTATATCGCCGTACTCGGCGCGGCCATCGTGCTGGTGGTGCTGTTCCTGCCCAACGGCATCGCCGGCCTGTTTGCCAAGCGCGCCAAATCGAGCACGATACTGGAAAAGGCCGCCGGCAAGCTGGCCGGCGGTAGCGGGGAGGGAGGGCGGCCATGAGTGAGGCCACGCAATCATCGCCGGCGGGCGACCCCATCCTCGTGGTGCGCGACGTGCAGAAGCACTTCGGCGGCATCAAGGCCGCCAACGGCGTCAGCCTGGAAGTCGGGCGTCGGGAGATCGCCGGGCTGATCGGGCCGAACGGCTCCGGCAAGTCGACATTATTCAGCCTCGTCTCGGGCACGGTGACGCCGGACAGCGGCCAGATCCGTTTCGACGGGCAGGAGGTGGCCGGCCGCAGCGCCTATGCGATCGCCAGGCTGGGACTGGCGCGCACCTTCCAGATCCCCGCTCTGTTCGAGAACATGACCGTAACCGAGAACTTGCTGGCGGCGGCGGCGCAAGGTCATTGGCTGGGTGCGCATGAGCGGGCGACAGAGACGCTCGCGCTGCTCAAGCTGGAACATGTCGCCGATAACCGCGCCGCCGACCTGTCGGGTGGGCAGCAGAAGTTGCTCGAATTCGGCCGCGTCATCATGCGCCAGTCCAGCCTCATCCTGCTCGACGAGGTGACCGCCGGCGTGCACCCCAACATCCGCAAGATCATCCTCGAGGCGATTGCGCGGCTGCGCGAACGCGGCGTTACCTTCCTTGTCATCGAGCACGACATGGAGATGGTGCGCAGCGTATGCGACCGCATTATCGTCATGGATTCGGGTCGGGTAGTGACCAGCGGAACCTTCAACGACATCGTGCGCAATTCGGAAGTCATGCAAACCTATCTGGGGCGGCCGCAATGAGTACGCTCGCCGCCGAAAACATCGTCACCGGCTACGGCAAGCAGGAAATCGTCCACGGCATTTCGCTCACGGCCGAGGCCGGCAAGATCACCTGCATCTTCGGCCCCAACGGCTGCGGCAAGTCTACTTTGCTCAAGGCCATCGCCGGCGCACTGCCGGTGTGGAGCGGCACGGCCAGCCTTGGCGGCACGACGCTTTCCAACCTTGCCGTCCATGACGTGGTGCGCGAGGGGCTGGTGCTGATGCCGCAGGGCGGCGGCGTGTTCCCGCGCCTGACCGTCATGGAAAATTTGCGCATGGGCGGCTACGCCATTGCTGACCGCAGCGCGGTGGAGCGCCGCATCGAGGCGCTGATCGACGAGTATCCCTCACTGGCGCGGCGTCGGCGCACGGCGGCCGGCGCGCTTTCGGGCGGCGAACAGGCGATGCTTTCGCTGGCGCGCGCTCTGGTTTCGCAACCGCGCTTCATCCTGCTCGACGAACCCTCCGCCGGCCTGTCGCCCGCGATGGTGATCGAAACGCTGGAACGCATCACCGGGCTGACGAAACTGGGTATCGGCATTCTGATGGTCGAGCAGAACATCCGCGAGGCCATGCCCATCGCCGACCGAATCTACATCCTCGCTGCCGGCGAAAAGCGCTTCGAAGGCTCGCCGAGCGACGTGCGCGACGACCGCCAGATCATGGACATCTACATGGGCGGCGCCTGATACGCGTTGATGCAGCAAACAGAGCGGTGAAGCGGCCAATCCGCTTGCTGGTGACCACGGGCTCTCAGGTTTCAGGGCTGTTCACGCACTCGAGGAGCGACGGTGGTTGAGGCGCAGGGAAAGCCCGAATGATCGCCGTGAGGAGACCCTGTCCCTGACCGCCGCAGGTCGCCGGCCTTACGCGGAGATTGTTCCTCGCGCGATAGAGTTTGAAGCAGCATTACGTGGCGTGCTTGGAACCGATGCAGGACCCTTGCTGAGGGTACTCCACCGACTCGATGCCCATGCTGGGGTGGGAGCCAAAGGGGGGTGCGATCAGGTGGGGGCCATCGCCCCACCCTCTAGCTAGGTGCTGTGCTTCTACCCTCCGCGGAGGCGGCCTCATGCGATAAGGTCCAGGCTCAGAGCGAGGCGGCCAGTGCCTTCAGGAAATGGTCGTTGTCGGCCTCGGTGCCGACCGAGACGCGCAGCCAGTTTTCGTAGCCCGCTTGCTTCCACGGCTTGACGATCACGCCCTGGTTCAGCAGCGCCTCGGCGAGTTCGACCGATGGGCGGGTCGCTTCGAAGAACAGGAAATTCCCCTTTGACGGCAGCACGCGCAGGCCGAGCGCTTCGATCGCGGCTTTTACGCGCGGCCGCTCGCGCTGCACCAGTGCCACCGCTTCCGCCACCGATTGCGGATGGGCCAGTGCCGCCTCGGCCGCCACCTGGGCCATCAGGTTCACGTTGAAGGGGGTGCGTGCCAGATCCAGCCCGCGCTTCAGTTCCGCGCTGTTGGTCAGCCCGTAGCCGATACGCAGGCCGGCGAGCCCCCAGGCCTTCGAGAAGGTGCGCAGGATCAGCAGCGGCCCGCGATGGGTCGCCAGCCGCGCCGTGCCCGAAGCGTATCCCTCCCCTTCCGCATATTCGTGGTAGGCCTCGTCGAGGCAGGTCACCGCCTCGGGGTGGACCGCGTCCAGCACCCGGTCCAGATCCTGCGGCGACAGCCACACGCCGGCCGGGTTCATCGGGTTGGCGAACAGCACCAGCCGCACCGGCTGCGCCACCGCCTGCACCAGCGCGTCGACATCGATGCTGCCTTGCGGCGTCAGCCCGATGCGCGTGACCTCCGCCCCCATCAGCCGGGCATAATCCTCATGCAGCGGAAAGGACGGATAAAGCGTGACCACCTGGTCGCCCGGCCTTAAAACGGCGCGGGCAAGCACCGCGAGAAGATCTTCCGAACCGTTGCCCAGCACCAGCTGGTCGGCCGAAACGCCGTGCCGTGCCGCCAGCTTGGCCAGCAGCGCGCGGCCCGACGGGTCGGGGTAAACGGCGATGCGCTGCAACGAGGCTTCGAGCGCCTGCCGCACCGCCGGGGCCGGCCCGAGCGGGTTTTCGTTCGAGCCCAACTTGGCGACGCGGGTCACGCCAGGCCGCCGGGCGACCTCTTCGGCGGTGAGGCCGGCATTGTAAGGCGCGAGCGCGGCCAGTTCCGGGCGCAGGAACGAGTGAGCTTTGGTCATGCTTTGGGCCTCCTTGCCCGGCGTGGTGACGGCTTGGCCGCCTGTATCGTGTTTGCCTGTAAAGCTGGGGGAATGGATTTATCTTGCCTGAAAGCCGCGCATCGGGCCGGATCAGTCGCCCCCCGCCGTGGTCTTTTCGGTGCCGACAAAATGACCGGGCTGGAACGCCACCCGGACGGTGGTGATCGGCCCGATGTCGTTCCAGGTGGTGCGGTGCAGGATCAGCAGCGCTTGACCTGGCTGCGTCCGCAGCAGCCGTGCGTCGCGGCGATTGGCATTTTCGGCCGAGAATGCCAGTTCCGCACGCAGGTAAGGCGCATTTCGCACCAGCCATTCATTGGCGTTCAATTGCCAGAAATCGGCTTTTTCCAGCTCTGGCGCGGTGCGCGGGTAGAGCCAGCGGTCCTCCAGCTGGAACGGCAGGCCATCGCCATAGTGCACCGCCCGCATATGGACCAGCACCTCGCCCGTCGGAAGGCCGACCCGCGCTGCAATATCGTCGGGAATGGGGCTCTTGCGCTGCGCAACGACACGATGGCTGTAGGCCATGCCGGCTTGTTCCACCTGTTCGCGCACGATGGAGATGGTGAAGGTTGCCTTGCGGACCGGGTCGATCGCGACCCGCGTGCCGGCCCGGCGCCGGCGGTCCAAAAGCCCTTCGCCGGCCAGAAGCTGCAGGGCCTTGTTGACGGTGGCGCGCGCCGCGTCGAACTCGATCGCCAGGTCGGCCTCGTCGGGAATGCGGTCGCCCTGGCGCCATTCGTGCTCGACGATGCGGCGGCGTACCTCGCTGGCGATGTGCTGCGCCTTGGGGGAGGTGGAACCGGCTGGCTTGTCGGTCACATCCGCTCCTGCAATCGGCCGATGCATGCCAGGTAATCGGCGGTGATGCGCTCGTGGTCCGGGTGCCGACCGTCCTGCACGACATGGCGGCCGGCCGCCCAGACGTCGCGCACCAACCCGTCATGGCCGGCGAAGATCAGGCTGTCCAGCATCTCGTCGCCCTTGCGGCCGGCGAGCACCGGATTGTCCAGCGAAACCGCGCACAGATCGGCCCACAGGCCGGGGGCGATAGCCCCGGTCTCGCGCCCTGCGGCCGTTATGCCACCGTCCAGGCCGGCCTCGTAGAGGACCCGGCCGGTGGAGCGCCCCGTCTCGGCGAGTACGGCGCGGGCGGTGTCGCGCAGGCGCTGGCTGTATTCCAGCGTGCGCAGTTCCTCGACCAGCGAGATGCGGACGTTGCTGTCCGAGCCGAAGCCGAGGCGTCCGCCCGCCTCTTTCCAGATCGTGCCGTTGAAGATGCCGTCGCCAAGACTGGATTCGGTGATCGGGCAAAGCCCGGCCACGGCACCGGTGGCTGCCAGCCCACGGGTTTCGGCCTCGGTCATGTGGGTGAGGTGGATCAGCGTCCAGCGGCGGTCGGGATTGTGGTTGTCGAGCAGCCATTCGACCGGGCGGCGGCCACGCGCGGCCTGCACTTCCTCGATTTCCGGGAGTTGTTCGGCCAGATGCATGTGCAGCGGCCGCCCCGGACGCAAGCCCTCGCAGATGGTCAGCGCCTCGGTGCCGACCGCGCGCAGCGAATGCGGCGCGATGCCGATCCCCGCATCGGCCGGCAGATGCCGCAACGCCCGCTCCGCCGCATCGAGCAGAACGGCGAATTCGTCCGGCGTCGTGCCGAAACGCTGCTGGCCGGGTCCGAGCGGGCGGCCGTCAAGGCCGCCAAACTGATAGTGCACCGGCAACAGGGTCAGCCCGATGCCGGTGCGCGCGGCGGCGGCCACGATCCGCTCCGACATCTCGGCGATGTTGGCGTAGTGTGTCCCGCCCGGCTGGTGGTGCAGATAGTGGAATTCCACATTGGTGGCGTAGCCGGCTTCCAGCATCTCCATCTGCACCAAGGCTGCGATCTCCTCGACATCCTCGGGCGTCAAATGGTCGAGGAAACGGTACATGATCTGACGCCATGTCCAGAACGTGTCGCGCGGCTGCGGCCCGCGCGCTTCCGACAGGCCGGCCATGGCGCGCTGGAAGGCGTGCGAATGAAGATTGGCCATCGCCGGCAGCAAAAGGCCGACCTGCTGCCCCGTTCGCGCCGCGCCGGCTTCAACCTTGGCGATGCGGCCGTCCGCGCCGAAATCGACACGGACATTCTCCGCCCAGCCGCCCTGCAGCAACGCACGGTCCGCCCAAAGTGTCGTCATTATTCCGATCTCCTCTCGCCGTCTCGACTCGGAAGCCGACATCAATAAGTTTAGACATAGAGACAGAATAAGTCTAGACATAGAAATCCGATTATGGTTAGGCTCAGAAAAATCACGGACAGGGCCGGAGGGCACAGGATGCAGGTTCTAAGCAATGCCGCAGTGGCAATCGTGGACGACGAGAAGGCGGGCTATCGGCTCGTTGAGCGCGCTTCGATCGCTATCGACGGCGGCGCAATCGCCTGGGTCGGCGCCGATGCCGACCTGCCGGCAGCCTATCGCGGTGCCCCTTCGCGCGACCTCGAAGGGCGGGTGGTCACACCGGGCCTGATCGACTGCCACACCCACATCGTTTATGGCGGCGACCGCGCCCGCGAGTTCGAGATGCGCCTGGAAGGTGCTGCCTACGAGGAGATCGCGCGGGCCGGCGGCGGCATTCTCTCCAGTGTCCGCAACACCCGCGAAGCCAGCGAGGACGAGCTTCTGGCGCTGGCGCTGCCGCGCGTCGACACGCTGCTTGCCGAAGGCGTCACCACGCTGGAGATCAAGTCCGGCTACGGGCTCGACATCGCCACCGAACTGAAAATGCTGCGCGTCGCGCGGCGTATCGGCACGCTTCGTCCGGTGCATGTCTTTACCAGCTGGCTTGCCGCCCACGCCCTGCCGCCGGAATTCAAGGACGACCGCGCCGGCTATATCGACCGCGTGGTTCTTGCCGGCATGGATCAGGGCCATGCCGAAGGGCTGATCGATGCGGTGGACGGTTTTTGCGAGGGCATCGCCTTTTCGGTCGAGGAAATGGCGCGCATCTTCGATCATGCCAAGGCGCTCGGCCTGCCGGTCAAGCTGCATGCCGAACAATTGTCCGACCTGCACGGAGCGGCGATGGCGGCCGAACACGGCGCGCTTTCCGTGGACCACCTCGAATATCTCGGCGCGGACGGCATCGCCGCCATGGCGAAGGCCGGAACCGTCGCCGTCCTGCTGCCCGGCGCTTTCTATACGCTCAGGGAAACGCAATATCCGCCGCTTCAGGCGCTGCGCGACGCCGGCGTGCCGATCGCGCTCGCCACCGATTCCAATCCCGGCACCTCGCCGCTGACCTCCATCCTCCTGACCATGAATATGGGCGCGACGCTGTTTCGCATGACGCCTGCCGA
The DNA here is from genome assembly GCF_054489405.1 of Mesorhizobium sp. A623. Taxonomy (NCBI): domain Bacteria; kingdom Pseudomonadati; phylum Pseudomonadota; class Alphaproteobacteria; order Hyphomicrobiales; family Phyllobacteriaceae; genus Mesorhizobium; species Mesorhizobium sp. A623. The sequence goes on along the minus strand of NZ_JBTMXB010000010.1, from coordinate 98,706 downwards.
ATGCCTGCGTGGCGTGACCCGCAACGCGGCGCGCGCGCTTGGCCTTTCCGATCGCGGCGTGATCGTACCCGGCGCCCGCGCCGATCTGGCCATCTGGAACATCAAGCATCCGGCCGAGCTTTCCTATCGCATCGGCTTCAACCCGCTTCATGCCCGCATTTTCGGAGGCCAATATGTCTGAAATCGTCCTGATACCCGGCAAGGTCACCCTGGCCGATTTGGAGCGCGTCTGGCGCGAGGGGCTTGCCGTGCGGCTGGCCGACAGCGCCCGCGCCGGCATTGCCGATTCCGCAGCAAGGATCGATGCCGCCGCCAAGGGCGACGTGCCGGTCTATGGTGTCAACACCGGCTTCGGCAAGCTTGCCTCCATCAAGATCAAGACCGAGGATACGGCCACCTTGCAGCGCAACCTTATCCTGTCGCATTGCTGCGGCGTGGGCGAGGCCGTCGAGGAAGAAACCGTGCGCCTGATCATGGCGCTGAAGCTTCTGTCGCTCGGTCGCGGCGCCTCCGGCACCCGCCCCGAACTGGTCGCGCTGATCGAGGCCATGCTGGCCAAGGGCGTGCATCCGGTGATCCCCGCGCAGGGTTCGGTCGGCGCTTCGGGCGACCTCGCGCCATTGGCGCACATGGCGGCCACGATGCTGGGCGAAGGCCGCGCCACCTATCAGGGTCGCGAAATGGCGAGCGCCGAGGCTATGGCCGCCGCCGGCCTGAAGCCGATGGTGCTGGCCGCCAAGGAAGGGCTGGCGCTCATCAACGGCACCCAGGTTTCGACCGCCTTCGCGCTGGTCGGCCTCTTCGAGGCCTCTCGGGCGGCGCGCAATGCGCTGGTGTCGTCGTCGCTTTCCACCGACGCCATCATGGGCTCGACCGCGCCCTTCCTGGATGAAATCCACCAGTTGCGCGGCCATCGCGGCCAGATTCTTGTCGCCAGCGCCATCCGCACATTGATGGATGGCTCGGAAATCCGCGAAAGCCACCGCGTCGGCGACACCCGCGTGCAGGACCCTTATTGCATCCGCTGCCAGCCGCAGGTCACCGGCGCCTGCATCGACCTTTTGACCCAGGCGGGCCGCACGCTGGAGATCGAGGCAAACGCCGCGACCGACAACCCGCTGGTGCTGGTCGAAACCGGCCAGATCGTTTCGGGCGGCAATTTCCACGCCGAGCCGGTGGCGTTTGCCGCCGACCAGATCGCGCTGGCGATCGCCGAGATCGGGGCTATCTCGCAGCGCCGCATCGCGTTGATGGTCGACCCGGCGCTCAGCCACGATTTGCCGCCCTTCCTCACACCCGATCCGGGCCTGAACAGCGGCCTGATGATCGCCGAGGTGACCTCGGCGGCGCTGATGAGCGAGAACAAGCATCTGGCCAATCCCTGCTCGACCGATTCGACCCCGACCTCGGCGAACCAGGAGGACCACGTCTCCATGGCCGCGCACGGCGCGCGCCGCCTGAAGCGGATGAACGCCAACCTTGCCCAGATCGTCGGCATCGAAGTGCTGTGCGGAGCCGCCGGCGTCGAATTCCGCGCCCCGCTCAAAACCTCAACCCCGCTTCAGGCGGTGGTCGCACGGCTGCGCAAGTCGGTCGCGGCGCTGGATCAGGACCGCTACATGGCTCCCGACCTTGCCGAGGTCGCTGCCCTTGTCCGCTCCGGCGCGCTGCTCGAGGCCCTGCCCAAGGGCATGCTGGACGAGGCCCGCCCGTGAACCCAACCCCCGTGGACCCAACACCCGTGAAGCCTGTCGAAATTGTTCGGGGCGATGGCCCGGTCATTCTCGGCCTGCCGCATACCGGCACATATCTGCCCGAGACGATCCGCGCGAAACTCAACGCGCGCGGGCGCATCCTGGCCGATACCGACTGGCACATCGAGCGCCTCTATGACGGGTTGTTGCCGAATGTGACGACGGTCAGGGCGACGTTCCATCGCTATTGCGTAGACGCCAATCGCGGCCCGGACGACGCCAGCCTCTATCCCGGCCAGAACACCACCGGCCTGGTGCCGGTGACCGATTTCGACGGCGAGCCGATCTGGACCGAGGAACCGACGGCGGCTGAAATCGCAGCGCGCAAGGCGGATTTCCATGCGCCCTACCATGAGGCGCTTGCCGCCGAGATCGAACGGGTGAAGGCCAGGCACGGCGTGGCGATCCTCTACGATTGCCATTCGATCCGCTCGCATATTCCGTTCCTGTTCGAGGGCGTGCTGCCCGACTTCAACATTGGCACCAATAACGGCGCGACCTGCGACCCGCGTATCGAGGCCGCGATCTTCGACCTGTGCGCCGCGAGCGGCCGCACGCACGTGCTCAATGGCCGCTTCAAGGGCGGCTGGACCACGCGCCATTACGGCCGCCCCAAGGATGGCGTCCACGCCATCCAGATGGAGTTGGCGCAATCCACCCATCTCGCGACCGAATCCCCGCCCTTCGCCTATGACGAGGTCAAGGCAGCGGCGCTGCGCATTACGCTTGGCGCCATCCTCACCCGGCTTGCCGCGCTCGCGCCGGAGTTGAAGCCATGAGCGGACCGCTTGCCGGCATCAAGGTGCTCGACCTGTCGCGCGTTCTGGCCGGGCCGTATTGCACCGCGCTGCTGGCCGATCTGGGCGCCGAGATCATCAAACTGGAGCCGCCATCCGGCGACGACTACCGCCATGTCGGCCCGTTCAAGGATGGCGAGAGCGCGCTGTTCACGCTGAACAACCGTGGCAAGAAGAGCATCGTGCTCGACCTGAAGAAGCCGGCCGACATGAAACTGGCGCAGGCGCTCGCCGCGCGTGTGGACGTGATCGTGGAAAATTTCCGCCCCGGCGTCGCCGCCCGCCTGGGCCTTGGTGCCGAGGCGTCGCGCGCGGCCAATCCGCGCCTGGTCTACTGCTCCATTTCCGGCTTCGGGCAGGAGGGTCCTTTCAAGGACCTGCCGGCCTACGACCTGGTGGTGCAGGCCATGTCCGGCCTGATGGCCGCGACCGGCGAGGAGGGCGGTGCACCCTTGAAAACCGGCGAAAGCATCGCCGACCTGGTCGCCGGCCTGTTCGCTAGCTGGTCGATCATGGCAGCACTCGTGCAGCGCAACGCCACCGGCCAAGGCGCGACGCTGGACGTCGCCATGTACGACGCCTTGTTCTCCATGCTGACGACCAGCCATGCCCAGCATCTTTACGGCGGCATCCTGCCGGGCCGGGTCGGAAACCGTCATCCGCTCTCCACGCCCTTCGGCTGCTTTGCCACAAGCGACGGGCAGGTGGTGATCGCCGTGCTGAACGCCGGGCAGTTCGAGCGGCTGGCGGCCCTCATCGGCAAGCCGGAGATCGCTGCCGATCCGCGCTTTGCGAGCGACAGCAGCCGCACCGAGCATGAGCCGGCGCTGCGCGCGCTGATCGAGGCATGGTCGGGCGCGCTGACGACCGAGGCGGCCGTTGCGGCCTTGGCTTCGCAGGGCCTGCCGACCGCGCCGATCTGGGACATCGCCAAGGCCGCCGACAATGAACACTCTGCCGCACGCGGCTTGGTGAGCCAACTGGCGCATCCCGTGCTCGGCCAGGCGCCGGTCGTCGGCCAGCCGGTGCGCTTCGACGGCGTCAAGCCGTTGGCGGCAACCGCGGCCCCGCGCCTCGGCGGCGACATTGAAGCAGTTCTGAGGGAATTCGGGTTGGAGGAATTCGAGTTGGAGGGGAGGGCATGACGCAGATCGACGACCCCTGGCACATGCTTGCCGAAGAGGAGCGCATGTTCTGCGACGTGCTGGAGCGGCTTTGCGCGGACAAGATCGCGCCGCTGGCGGCCGAGACCGACGAGGCCTCGCGCTTCGTGCATGCGCAGCTTGGCGTGCTCGGCGAAGCGGGCATGATGGGCGCCAACCTGCCGGAGGCCTATGGCGGCGGCGGCATCTCCGCGCCGGCGCTGTTGCGCGCCGTCTCCATCGTGGCCGGTGCCTGCGGCTCGACCGCCTCGGCGCTGACGGCGCATTATCTGGCGACCGATTCCATCCTGATCGGCGGCACCGATGCGCAGAAAGAGGAATGGCTGACGAAGGCTGCCACCGGCGAGGCGCTCGGCGCTTTCGCCTTGACCGAACCCACCGCCGGCTCCGACCCCGCCGACATGAAAACGTGGGCGCGGCGCACGGAAAATGGCTGGCACCTCAAGGGTACCAAGTGCTTCATTTCAAACGGCGGGGTTGCGGATTTCATCGTCGTCTATGCGGTGACCGATCCCGAAAAGGCGCATCGCGGCATCTCGGCCTTCATCCTGCCCAAGGGCACGCCCGGCCTCGAAGCCGGGCCAGCGGAAAAGACCATGGGCCTGAAGGGCGGTCATGTCTTCACGCTGAACCTCGACTGCGTGCTTCCTGAAAGCGCGCTGCTCGGCGAGGAGGGCAAGGGCTTCCGCATCGCGATGCAGGTTCTCGACAACGGCCGCATCGAGGTCGCAGCCCAATGTCTCGGCCTTGCCGGTGCTGCCATGAACGCGGCGGTCGCCTACGCCAAGGACCGCGTCATCGGCGGCATTGCGCTGTCGGAGCGGCAGGGCATTCGCTGGATGATCGCCGACATGGGGCTCGCCTTCCACTCGGCGCTGCTGTTGTCGCAGGAGGCCGCGCGCCAGCGCGATTTGGCGCATCGCCATGGCGGGCGTTTCTCGCTGGCCTCGTCCATGGCCAAGCTGGGCGCGTCGGAGGCTGCGGGCAAGATCGCCGACACCGCCCTGCAACTGCATGGCGGCTATGGCTACACCCGCGATTTTCCCATCGAACGGATCAACCGGGACCTGCGCATCATGCGCATCTACGAGGGGTCCAGCGAAATCCAGCGCATCATTATTTCCGGCACTATGCTGGCCTGACAGGAGTCAAACCATGAGCAACCCCAGACACAATACCCGCGATGTCTTTCCTCCGACCGGTTCCGAGATCACCGCGAAAAGCTGGCTGACCGAGGCGCCCATGCGCATGCTGATGAACAATCTGCATCCCGACGTCGCCGAGAACCCGCATGAACTGGTGGTCTATGGCGGCATCGGCCGCGCCGCCCGCACCTGGAAGGATTTCGACATCATCGTCGACAGCCTGAAGAAGCTGGAGGCCGACGAGACGCTTCTGGTGCAGTCGGGCAAGCCGGTCGGTGTCTTCAAGACCCACAAGGACGCCCCGCGCGTTCTGATCGCCAATTCCAACCTCGTGCCGCACTGGGCAACCTGGGACCATTTCAACGAACTCGACAAGAAGGGCCTGGCCATGTACGGCCAGATGACGGCCGGGTCGTGGATCTATATCGGTTCCCAGGGCATCGTTCAGGGCACCTACGAGACCTTTGTCGAGGCCGGCCGCCAGCATTATGGCGGCAGCCTCAAAGGCAAGTGGATACTCACCGCGGGTCTTGGCGGCATGGGCGGCGCCCAGCCGCTGGCCGCGGTGATGGCCGGCGCCTGCTGCCTGGCGGTGGAGTGCGACGAGACCCGCGTCGATTTCCGCCTGCGCACCCGCTATGTCGACGCAAAAGCCCATTCCATCGATGAAGCGCTGGCCATGATCGACCAGTGGACCAAGGCGGGCGAGGCGAAATCCGTGGCGCTGATCGGCAATGCGGCGGATGTCTTCCCGGAACTGGTGAAGCGCGGCGTCAGGCCCGATATCGTCACCGACCAGACCTCGGCGCACGATCCGATACACGGCTACCTGCCGCTCGGCTGGAACGTCGCCGAATGGCGCGCCAAGCAGGAGAGCGCACCCAAGGAAGTGGAAAAGGCCGCGCGCGCCTCCATGAAGCAGCATGTCGCCGCCATGGTCGACTTCTGGAATGCCGGCGTGCCGACGCTCGACTACGGCAACAACATCCGCCAGATCGCGCTGGAGGAAGGGCTGGAAAACGCTTTCGCCTTCCCCGGCTTCGTGCCGGCCTATATCCGCCCGCTGTTCTGCCGCGGCATCGGCCCGTTCCGCTGGGCCGCCCTTTCGGGCGATCCGGAAGACATCTACAAGACCGACGCCAAGGTGAAGGAACTGACGCCCGGCAACCACCATCTGCACAACTGGCTGGACATGGCGCGCGATCGCATCGCCTTCCAGGGCCTGCCGGCGCGTATCTGCTGGGTTGGCCTCGGCGACCGCCACCGGCTCGGCCTCGCCTTCAACGAGATGGTGCGCACCGGCGAGTTGAAGGCCCCGGTCGTCATAGGCCGCGACCACCTCGATTCCGGCTCGGTCGCTTCGCCGAACCGCGAGACGGAATCGATGAAGGACGGCTCCGACGCCGTTTCCGACTGGCCGCTGCTCAACGCGCTCTTGAACACCGCTTCGGGCGCGACCTGGGTGTCGCTGCACCATGGCGGTGGCGTCGGCATGGGCTTCTCGCAGCATTCGGGCATGGTCATCGTGGCCGATGGCACTGAAGACGCCGCGCGCCGGCTGGAGCGCGTGCTTTGGAACGATCCCGCCACTGGCGTCATGCGCCATGCCGATGCGGGCTATGAGATCGCGATCGACTGCGCTCGCGAACAAGGGCTGAACCTGCCCGCCATTCTTTGATGGCATCGCGCGCCTCCGGCCTCTGGCGGCGCGCGACAAAACCCAATAGCTTTGGTTAATCAGCAGTCGCTAACAGTTCACCAGGGAGAAAAGTGAAATGAAGTTTTCCAACACACTGAAATCGGCTTTGTTCGGCCTGGCCGCGCTCGGCCTCGCCGTGCCCGCCATGGCCGACCAGCTTTCCGACATCAAGGCCGCCGGCAAGATCGTCACGGCAACCGACATGCACTATGCGCCCTTCGACGTGCTCAACAACGGCACCTATGAAGGCATGACCAAGGACCTGTTCGACGGTGTCGCCAAGGAGCTCGGCGTCGAGCCGGTCTACCAGGACATTCCGTGGACCGCGGAACTGCCCGGCCTCGAAGTCAAGAAGTTCGACATCGTCATCGCCCCGGTCACCATCACGCCGGAGCGGCTTGAGCGCTACAACTTCACGCTGCCGATCGCCGACGCCACCGTGGCGCTGGTGCGCGCCACCGCCAACACCGAGATGAAGAAGCCGGAAGACATCAAGGGCAAGACCGTAGGCGTCCAGCAGGGCACCGCGCAGTTCAAGCAGTTGCAGGCCTTCGGCGACACGCTGGGCGGCGTCGACGTCAAGGAGTACGGCACCACTGACGAGGCCTATGCGGATCTTGCCGCCGGCCGTCTGGACGCGGTTGCCGGCTCGCTGCCCAACCTGGGCTATCTGGTCAAGAGCCGTCCCGAGACGTTCGCCATGTTCGATAGCGCGACGTTCGGCCAGCCGACCTATTTTGCCTGGGTGGCGCGCAAAGACGCTGACAGCGAAAGCTTCGTCAAGGCCATCAACGACGCCGTGCTCAAGATGACCGACGACGGTCGTATCAAGGCGATCCAGGAAAAGTGGCTCGGCTCCTACACCGAGCTGCCGCGCGAAGTCCCCACCAAGTAACGATACGCTGCGGGCGGGAGCGATCCCGCCCGCAAGCCTTGCGTCAATCGGAGCACCGATGTTTTCGATCTCCACGTTTCTGAACAGCTTCGAGCCGCTCTTCTGGGCCGCGCGCTATACGCTGTTGATTTCAGGGCTGGGCATTGCGCTCGGGCTGGTGGTCGGCGCGCTCATCTGCGCGGCCGCACTGTCCCGCGTGGCCTGGCTGCGCTGGTTCGCAGCACTTTGGGTCAGTTTCCTGCGCGGGGTTCCGCTGCTGGTCCAGCTTCTTCTTTGTTATTATCTCCTGCCCGTCGTCGGCATCAACGTGCCGGCTATGGTCGCGGCCGTGGTGACGGTCGGCATCTGTTCCAGCGCCTATGTCTCCGAAATCTGGCGCGGCGCCATCATTGCGCTTCCCAACGGCCAGGCCGAGGCGGCGACCGCCATCGGCATGCGGCCGCGTGACATCTGGGCACGGATCATCCTGCCGCAGGCGTTCAGGATTTCGCTGCCGGCGCTGGTCAACGAGCTGATCCTGCTGGTCAAGGCATCGTCGCTGGTGTCGATCGTCGGCATAATGGAAGTGACGCGCGCCAGCCAGGCGCAGGCGGCCACCACCTTCCGCCCGCTGGAAGTCTACATCGCAGCAGCCTGCATCTACCTGATCATCAATCTCTGCTTGGCGGCGCTCGGGCGCTACCTCGAGCACAGGATGACCGTGTAATGGACCTGAGCATCCTGCTGCAATACTGGCCGATCCTGCTGAAAGGCTTCGGGCTGACGATCCTTTGCTGGTTCCTGGGCACCGTCTTCAGCATGATCCTCGGCCTGCTCATTTCGCTGGCGCAGCGTTACGGGCCGCGCTGGCTCGGCTGGTTGATCCAGGTCTATATCGAGGTCATCCGCGGCACGCCCTTTCTCGTACAGCTCTTCGTGCTCTATTATGGCGGCCCGCTGCTCGGCCTGCGCCTTGACGCCCTGCCGGCCGGTATCCTCGGGCTCAGCGTCTATGGCAGCCCCTATTTCGCCGAGATTTTTCGCGCGGGCTATCTTGCCGTGCCTCTTGGCCAGCTCGAAGCGGCACGCGCCATCGGCATGTCGGAACTCACCATCATCCGCCGCATCCTGCTGCCGCTAAGCCTGGTTTCCGCACTGCCGGCGCTGGTCAATTTCTCCATCATCCTGACCAAGGAGACGGTGATCCTGTCCATCATCACCGTGCCCGAATTGATGTATCAGGTACAGCGCATGTCCACCGAGACCTTCCGCTATCTGGAGGCCAATTTGGTGCTGGCTCTGTTCTTCTGGGCGTTGGTCGAAACCATTTCGCGCCTCGGCCGCCGGCTGGAAACGCGCATTACCCGACATCTGATCGAAAGGACATAGGATGGCAGAGGCCTCATCCGTCGAGATCCGCAAGGTCAACAAGTTCTACGGCCCGTTCCAGGCGCTGAAACAGGTGGACCTGTCCATCACGCCGGGCAAGGTGACCTGCCTGATCGGGCCTTCCGGCTCGGGCAAGTCCACGCTTTTGCGCTGCATCAACTTCCTTGAGGAATATGATTCCGGCGAGATCACCATCGACGGGCAACTGATCGGCTACGCCAGTCCGGGTGGCCGCAAGATGTCGGGCCGCAAGCTGCGCGAGATGCGCCGCTCGATCGGCATGGTGTTCCAGCAGTTCAACCTGTGGCCGCATATGACGGCGTTGCAGAACGTGGCCGAGGGGCTGATCCGCGTGCGCGGCATGTCAAAATCCGAGGCCGGAAGCCGCGCGGCCGGGGCACTGGAGAAGGTGGGGCTCGCCGACAAGATGGCCAACCATCCGGCGCGCCTGTCGGGCGGCCAGCAGCAGCGCGTCGCGATCGCCCGTGCCATCGCCATGGAACCGCGCCTGATGCTGTTCGACGAACCCACCTCCGCGCTCGATCCGGAATTGGTGGGCGAGGTGCTGAGCGTCATGAAGACGCTCGCCTCCGAGGGCATGACCATGGTCGTCGTCACCCATGAAATGGGGTTCGCCGCGCATGTCGCGGATCAGGTCGGCTTCATGGAAAAGGGCGAACTGGTGGGTGTGGCCGCGCCGAGCCAGATCCTGCACGACCCCAAGGACCCGCGCATCCAGGCCTTTCTGCGCACCTATCACGAGCGCAACGTCTTCTGATTCGCCCACGACAAGGCGGCGAGGTACATGCGGGAAGATGTCACCAGACCTGCGCGGGGGTAGAATTCTACCCTGGTATCGCTTGATCTTTTCGGCTTCCGGGGACGGGAGTAGAGCCGCGCCAGCAATGCGTTGTCGTCGGCGCCTTGCTGGCTCGCTGACGATTCCGGGCCGGTGCCGATCACGGCTCGTTGACGATTTTCCATCACAAATTCCGACGAGCATCCTTGATGTCATGGTGCAGCGCACCTATAATAACCGAACGGTCGGAAATTAATGATTGGATGCCTTGCGCATGGCTCGCCCCAGAGTAATCGAACAGGACGATATTCTTGATGCCGCAGAGGCCGTCGTCGTTCGCAACGGCGCAGCGCATCTGACCCTTGATGCAGTGGCCATCGAGGCCGGCATCAGCAAGGCCAGCGTCATCTACGACTACAAGTCCAAGCAGCAGCTGATCAAAGCCGTGATCGAGCGGCGCGTGGCACTGGGGGAAGAGCGAATTCGTGCCGCGACCGAGGAACTGGGTGCGGTGTCGAGTGCTTCGATACGCGGCCTGATCGCGGCTTCGTCGGATGCGGAGCCTGATGACGCGCGGGCAGTGGCGGTCAATCTCGGTGCTGCGCTCGCGCAAGACAAGGCGTTGCGCAAGCCCATTCAGGATTACTACGAGCGGACCATCGCCTCGGTCATGGCGACGTCGAAAAGCCCGCGCGGTGGCCTCCTGGCCTTTCTCGCTCTTGAAGGATTGAGGGCACTAGAATGGCATGATTTTCATTCCTGGACCGATGAGGAGCGCCGGCGCATCTTGCAGGAAATCGGCTGGCTGGTCGATGCGGTTCCTGCACCTGACAAGGCTGGTGGCGCACCAGACTCTTCCTGATCCCTCGCTGAAAACCCATTCCCAATTTTCACCGGTGCGTCACCATCGAACGCATCGGCAGTGACACCTATTCGTGGATTTCCCCTAATGCGTATTTTTGCCGTGCCCCTGAAGATAGCTGCCGCTGTCGCGCTCCTCTCGCTGGTCGCAGCCTGTAGCGAGGCTGAAAGCTCCGCCGAAGCGCCGGCGGCACCGCCGCCTTCCGCTGTCAGCGTCGTCGAGGTGACGCCGGAGCCGATCCCGATCCTGAATGAATTGCCCGGCCGCATCGCGCCTACCCGCATCGCCGAAGTGCGTCCGCGCGTGTCGGGCATCGTGCTGGAGCGCGTTTTCGAACAGGGCAGCCTCGTCGAGCAGGGCGACGTGCTCTACCGCATCGACCCCGCACAGTTTCGCGTGCAGGTCGCCAGTGCGGAAGCGACGTTGCAGCGCGCGCAATCGGTCCAGCTTCAGGCGCGTCAGGCGGCTGATCGGCAAACACAGCTGCGCGAGCGCAATGTCGCCAGCGGGCAGCAGATGGACAATGCCGTGGCAGCCCTTGCCCAGGCCGACGCCGAGGTCGCGATAGCAAGTGCGGGTCTTGCCGCAGCGCAACTCAATCTCGACTATGCCGAGATCAAGGCGCCGATCTCCGGCCGTATCGGGCGGGCGATGATCACCGAGGGGGCGCTGGTCAGCACCAACAGCGCCGAAAGCCTGGCCACCATCCAGCAGCTCGACCCGGTCTATGCCGATTTCACCCAGTCGGCCAACGCACTGCTGAAACTGCGCAAGGCTCTCGAAAACGGAGCGCTGACGAGTTCGAACCCCGGTGAAGCGCGCGTATTGCTGCGACTGGACGACGGCAGCGAATATGCCCATGCCGGCCGTCTTTTGTTTCTTGAGGCGGCGGTCGATGCGACGACCGGGCAGGTGACGTTGCGTGGCGAATTTCCAAATCCGGAAGGCGATCTTCTGCCCGGCATGTATGTGCGCGTGCTGATCGAGCAGGGCGTCCAGCAAAATGCCATCGCCATTCCGCAACAGGCGATCCAGCGTGATTCCGGCGGGCAATCCCAGGTCTATGTCGTGAATGACGAAAATATCGCCGAACTCAGGACGGTGCGGGTCGGACGTACCGTGGGCGAGCGCTGGGTTGTCGAAGATGGCCTGAAGGCCGGCGACAAGATTATCGTGGAAGGCTTTCAAAAGATCAGGCCCGGTGCTCCGGTCAGTGCTCAGCCATGGAAGCCGGAAGCCGCCCAGCCCGCAACGGATAGTGACACACCGGTCGATGCCGGCAGCAAATCCACGGCCGGATAAGGACGCTCAACATGCCCCAGTTTTTCATTGAACGGCCCATTTTCGCATGGGTCGTGGCGATCTTCATCATGCTGGCCGGCGTCATCGCCATCCCGTTCCTGCCGGTCGCGCAGTATCCCAACGTCGCGCCGCCACAGATATCGGTTAATGCGAACTATGCGGGTGCCGCACCCGAGGACATCTACCAGAGCGTCACCAAGCCGATCGAAGAAGAGCTGAACGGCGTCGGCGGGCTGCTCTATTTCGAATCGACCTCGGATTCGTCCGGCATGATCAGCATCACGGCGACGTTTGCTCCGGGCACCGATACCGCCCAGGCATCCATCGACGTCCAGAACGCCATCCGGCGCGTCGAGCCGCGCCTGCCGCAGCTTGTCAAGCAAACGGGCATTCAGGTGCAGGAAGCCGGCACCGGATTTCTCATGATGGTCGCGCTTACCTCTACCGACGGCTCCGTCGACGTGGTCGGTCTCGGCGACTATCTCAGCCGCAACGTCTTGAGTGAGATAAGGCGCATCGACGGCGTCGGCCGCGCGCAGCTTTTCGCCACGCAGCGTGCCATGCGCATCTGGATCGATCCCGACAAGATGGTGGGTCTGAACCTGACGTCGGACGACATCACCAATGCCATCCGGTCGCAGAACGCCCAGGTTGCCGCCGGTCGTATCGGGGCACAGCCCAATCCGATCACCCAGCAGATTTCGGCGACCGTGCTGGTGCGCGGCCAGCTTACTTCGGCGGAAGAGTTCGGCTCGATCGTGCTGCGCGCCAACCCCGATGGCTCGTCTGTCCGGCTATCGGATGTGGCCCGCATCGAGGTCGGCGCTGAGAATTACAGTTTTTCCACCAGGCTGAACGGCAAGCCCAGCGCCGCCATTGCGGTGCAGCTTTCGCCGACCGGCAATGCGCTGGCCACCTCCAATGCGGTTCGCGCCCAGATGGAGGAACTTGCGAAGTTTTTCCCGGCAGGTCTCGAATATGCCATCCCCTACGACACGTCGCCCTTCGTCAAGGTGTCGATCGAAAAGGTCATCCATACGCTTCTGGAAGCGATGGTGCTGGTCTTCGCGGTCATGTTCCTGTTCCTGCAGAACTTCCGCTACACGATCATCCCGACGCTGGTGGTGCCGGTGGCGCTGCTGGGAACCTGCGCGGTGATGCTCGCTACCGGCTTCTCGATCAACGTGTTGACGATGTTCGCGATGGTGTTGGCCATCGGCATTCTAGTCGATGACGCCATTGTCGTGGTCGAGAATGTCGAACGCATCATGGCCGAGGAAGGGCTGTCGCCAAAGGAGGCGACGCACAAGGCGATGAAGCAGATCACGGGGGCGATCGTCGGCATCACGCTGGTGCTGACGGCGGTTTTCGTGCCCATGGCCTTCTTCCCCGGTGCCGTCGGCGTCATCTACAAGCAGTTCAGCCTGACCATGGTCGTGTCGATCCTCTTCTCGGGCTTCCTTGCGCTTTCGCTGACGCCCGCACTTTGCGCCAGCTTCCTGAAGCCCATCGCCAAGGGCCATCATGCCGAGAAGAAGGGTTTCTTCGGCTGGTTCAACCGCGGGGTCAACCGGACGACCGCACGCTACACCTCGTCTGTCGGCTGGATCGTCAATCGGACCGGCCGCTTCATGGTCATCTATCTGGCGCTTCTGGTCGGTCTCGGCTGGTCCTTTCTGCAGCTTCCGAGTTCGTTCCTGCCCAACGAAGACCAGGGCTTCGTGCTGGTCGATATCCAGGGTCCACCGGAATCCAGCAGCAGCCGCACAGCGGAGATCGTGGAGCAGGTCGAAACGATTTTCACGGCAGAGGAAGCGGTCGACCGCATGGTCGTGGTCAGCGGCTTCAGCTTTTCGGGTGCCGGCCAGAACGCGGGCCTGGCCTTCGTGACGCTGAAAGACTGGAGCGAGCGCGACGAACAGAACTCGGCCGCGGCCATCTCCGGCCGTGCCAACGGCGCGCTGTTCCAGATCAAGGACGCGATTTCGTTCGCGCTCTCGCCCCCGCCCATCCAGGGGCTAGGCACGTCGAATGGCTTCACCTTCCGCTTGCAGGATCGGGCAGGGCAGGGGCAAGTGGCGCTTGCTGCCGCGCGCGACCAGTTGATGGCGGCCGCCGCACAAAGCGAGATCGTCACCGGCCTGCGGGTTGAAGGCATGCCCGACGCGGCACAGGTCAATCTGCTCATCGACCGCGAGAAGGCGAATACGTTTGGCGTTTCCTTTGCCGACATCAACTCGACCATCTCGGCCAATCTCGGCTCGGCCTATGTCAACGATTTTCCGAACGCCGGCAAAATGCAGCGCGTGACCGTGCAATCCGATGCCGAGCGTCGCATGAAGACCGACGACCTCTTGAACCTCAACGTGCGCAACTCCAGTGGCGGCATGGTGCCATTGTCATCCTTTACCAGTGTGGAGTGGCAGAAAGGCCCCGCGCAGATTGTCGGCTATAATGGCTATCCGTCGGTGCGCATCGGCGGTCAGGCAGCGCCCGGTCATTCGTCCGGTGCTGCCATTGAAGAGATGGAACGCCTTGCCGGCGAACTGCCGGCCGGCTTCGGCTATGAGTGGACCGGACAGTCGCTGCAGGAAATCCAGTCCGGCTCGCAGGCGCCGGCGCTGATCGCGCTCAGTATCGTGTTCGTCTTCCTGCTTCTGGCAGCCCTCTACGAAAGCTGGACGATCCCGCTGTCGGTCATCCTGGTCGTACCGCTCGGCGTCATCGGATCGGTCTTGGCGGTGACGGTCATGGGCATGTCGAACGACGTCTATTTCAAGGTCGGGTTGATCGCAATCATCGGCCTGTCGGCCAAGAACGCGATCCTGATCATCGAGTTCGCCAAGGATTTGCGCAAGGAAGGCATGTCCCTGCTCGATGCGACGGTCGAGGCATCAAAGCTTCGCTTTCGGCCGATCATCATGACGTCGCTGGCCTTCAGCCTCGGCGTCACGCCGTTGGCTATCGCTACCGGGGCAAGTGCAGCCAGCCAGAACGCCATTGGCATCGGGGTGCTGGGCGGGATGATTTCGGCGACAGTGCTTGCCGTCTTCTTCGTGCCGGTCTTCTTCGTCTTCGTCATGAAACTGTTCGGGCGTGGCAAGGCTGAAGCAAAGGCGGGCGGTCAGGCGGTCGAATCCGCTCAATCGCCGGCGGAGTGAGGCGCACGTGCTTGCGAAGGTAGAAGCGGGAGCTGCGGATGACGTGAACCCGAAGGAACGCATCTTCCATGCGGCGATGTCGGTCGCGCTGCGAAAAGGGTTTGGCAAGGTCGCCCTGAGCCTGGTTGCCCGCGAAGCGGGTCTCAGCAAGGGCGGCTTGCTCCATCACTTCGCGACCAAGGACAATCTGATCAGGTCGATGCTGGCGTTTTACGCGGACCCGACGGCCCGTCACGCCCAGCCGGTCCTGCCCGGCGAAGCGAACGCATTCGTTTCCGGCTGTGATCCCTTCGCCGTGGCGGTGCTCATCGCCGCGGCTGAAAATCCCTTGCTGCTTGAGGTCGTCCGTACGCAGCTTGCTTCGGGAACCCCTGATTTGACAGATCGTTCGGAAACGACGCCAGGCCATTTGCGGCTTGTCGGCGATTTGGTCGCAAAGCTAAGCCAGCGGCGCCGGCTCACGTAGAACTGCCGGTCGTCCGAAACATTTCGGGAGCGGCGGGGAAATGTGCGGCGGCCTGATCGTCTCGGACATCATGGGCGCGTTCCGTCAACCGACGATGCCGTTGGTTGCGTCCGTGGCATGTGCGATATAGGAGCAGATCTGCGCGCGCGACCCGACCGGGAACACTGGGTACATGGTGACGAGATCATTTTCGAAAGCGGTTGCAACCGCGTTCGTCCTGGCGGTGATCGCTGTTGCCGCCATCATCGCCGTTTTCGGCGGCGCGTTCGCCACGCGCGCTTATCTCGACCAGACGGCGGCGCGCGGGGAAACCACCCTGCGGCTGGCCGTTGCCGCGCTGCGCGGCCATATGAGCCGTTTCGAGCCGCTGCCAGCCCTCATCGCCGACCATGACGACATAAAAGCGCTCGTCGACAACCCGGGCAATGCCGTGTTGCGCGCCGAAGCCAATCTCTATCTCAAAGAGATCAACGCGCTTTTGAAATCGTCCGACATCTATGTGCTGCTGACGGATGGCGAGACCATCGCCGCCAGCAATTTCGACGCGCCGCTGAGTTTCGTCGGTGAGAATTTCAGCTACCGTCCCTATTTTCAAGATGCCGTTCAAGGCAGGCAAGGGCGCTTCTTCGCGCTCGGCACCACCTCGCTCAAGCGCGGCTATTATTATTCCGCCCCGGTCCGTGTCGGCAGCCAGATCCGCGGGGTCGTGGTCTTCAAGGTCGACATCGAGCCCATCGAAGCCTCCTGGAAGGGCGACGAGTACGAAATCATCGTCTCGGACCCGGAAGGCATCATCTTCATGACCGACCGTCCCGAATGGCTCTATTCCAGCATCCTTCCCCTTAACCGCGAGCGTCTGGCCAGAACCGAGGCGTCGCGCCGCTATGCCAATGCGACGTTGCGCGATCTGCCGGTCCGACGTACCGCCTCCGATGGACCGCACCATTTGATGAAGATCGCCAGTGCCGGCGTCGACCAGGAGTATCTGGTGCTGGAAGAGCCGATGGCGGAAGCCGGCTGGACCGTCAGCGTCCTGCTCGACACCGGCTCGGCGCATACCCAGGCGCTCACCAGCGTTATCGCCGGGCTCCTCCTGCTTGGCCTCGCCACGCTTGGCGGAACCATTATCTTCCAGCGGCGCGCCCGGCTGGCCGAGCGCATGGAGATCCATCGCAATGCGCGTGAAGAACTTGAACACCGGGTCGAGGAACGCACCGCCGATCTGGCCTCGGTTAACAGCCGGCTTGAACTCGAGGTTGCCGAACGGCGCACCACCGAGCAGCAACTGCGCAAGACGCAGGCCGACCTTGTCCAGGCAGGCAAGCTGGCAGCACTCGGCCAGATGTCGGCCGCCCTTTCACATGAGTTCAACCAGCCGCTGGCGGCGGTCAAGACCTATGCCGACAACGCCGCGATCCTGATCGACCGCCAACGCATCGCCGAGGCGCGAGACAATGTTTCCCGCATCTCCGCGCTGACCGACCGCATGGCCGCGATCAGCCGCCATCTGCGGAATTTCGCACGAAAGCCCAATGAAAGGCTGGGCCCGGTCTCGCTGGCCGAGGTTGTGACCGATACGCTGGAGATCGTCGCCTGGCGGTTGAAGGCCGCCGATGCGACGGTGAGCATCGATCTCGGTACCCGGCCTCCGCAGGTGCAGGCGGGCAGCGTTCGGCTTCAGCAGGTCCTGGTCAATATCATTTCCAATGCGGCCGACGCGGTGGAAGGCCTGCCAGATCGCGTGATCGAGCTTGTCGCCCGGCGCAAACGCGGCATGGTCGCCATCACCATCCGCGATCACGGTCCCGGCGTAGCGGATGCGATCGCCGCGCGTATCTTCGATCCGTTCTTCTCCACCAAGGGCGTCGGCAAGGGGCTTGGGCTCGGCCTGTCGATCTCGTACAACATCGTCAAGGATTTCGGCGGAAGCCTTGGCGTCGAGAACCATGCCGATGGCGGCGCGCTTTTCCGCATCGAACTCAAGGCCGCCGAGGCCGTCACCCACGAGGCTGCCGAATGAACCCTGCGCTGGTCTTGCTGGTCGAGGACGAAGACGAGCTTCGCCGCTCCACCGCGCAAGCGCTGGATTTGTCCGGGTTCAAGGTGCGCGATCTGGCCAGCGCCGAGCGTGCGCTCGACCTCATCACCCCCGGCTTCAACGGCGTCGTGGTAACGGATATCCGCATGCCGGGCATGGACGGCATGACGCTGATGGGGCGTATTCGCGAGATCGACGCCGATATTCCCGTCATTCTCACGACCGGCCATGGCGACGTGCAACTCGCGGTCACGGCGATGCGCGAAGGAGCCTATGATTTCATAGAAAAGCCCTTCACCACGCAAACCCTTGCAGCCGTGGCGGCGCGTGCACTCGACCGGCGGGGCCTGGTGCTGGAAAATCGCCTGCTGCGTGCGGTGGCCGGCAAGCGCGACGATCTCGAGGTTCGCCTGCCCGGCCGCACCCAGACCATGATCGATCTGCGCTACCGCCTGCGCGCGGTGGCCCCCACCGACGCCGATGTTCTCATTGTCGGCGACACCGGCGCCGGCAAGGAGGTCGCGGCGCGTGCGCTTCATGACATCAGCGCGCGCGCCAGCAAGCCCTTTGTCGCCATCGACTGCGCCGCGTTGCCGGCAAACCTGATCGAAAGCGAATTGTTCGGCCATGAGGCGGGCGCTTTTGCCGGTGCCATCCGCGCCCGCTTCGGCAAGTTCGAGCATGCACGCGGCGGCACCATCCTGCTCGACGAGATCGGCTCGATGCCGATCGATCTTCAAGCCAAGCTGCTTCGCGTCATTCAGGATCGCAATATAACCCGGCTGGGATCCAACGAACTTATCGCGCTTGACGTGCGCTTCGTGGCTACCAGCAAGGCCGACCTCGAGGCCGAAGTCGCGGCCGGCCGCTTCCGGGCCGACCTGTTTTACCGGCTCAACGTCGTGACCCTGCGACTGCCTTCGCTAGGCGCCAGGCGCGAGGATGTGCCGCTGCTTTTCCTCCAGCTTGTGCGTGAGGCCGCCGCACGCCATCGCCGGGAAGAAGTCGACGTGCCGCCGCAGGTGATTGCCCATATCGCCAATCGAACCTGGCCCGGAAACGTGCGTGAATTGCGCAACGCGGCCGATCGTTATGTGCTCGGCCTCGGCTTGGGGCTTGATGAAGAGGCGTCGCCCGCCGACAGTTCGCCGCGGCTTGCCGACCGGGTTGCGGATTTCGAGAAGAGCGTGATTTCCGCCGCTCTTTTGGCGCAGGGCGGCAGCCTCAAGGCCGTCTATGAATCCCTCGGCATCTCGCGCAAGACGCTTTATGAGAAGATGCAGCGCTTCGGCCTGGACAAGCGCGATCCGGGCGACCTCTAGCCGCCCGTGTGTGGGATCATACCCGCGCCAAGTCGCCGATGTACCCTTTTCCACCCATCTGGCCACCCAAAATGCATAAATCCTTTCTGCATTCGTCATTGACGGTTGCGGTGGGGCAATCAGGCTTCGTTTATTGTCTCGCCCATCACGGATGCGGGAGGACCCTTCGCATCAGATGGCCGGTCCATATCCTGGGAGGATTTTGATGAAGAAGCTTTTCGCGGCGCTCGGCGCTGCCGCTGCCCTTTCCCTTACCCCGTTTGCCGCTGGTGCGCAGACCTATCCGGAGCGCTCGATTACCATCGTCGTGCCGTTCTCGGCTGGCGGGCCGACCGACACGGTGACGCGTCTGGTGGCCGAAGCCATGTCGAAGGACCTTGGCCAGCAGGTGCTGGTCGAAAACGTCGGTGGTGCCGGCGGCACGCTCGGTGCCGGGCGCGTCGCCAGCGCCGAGCCGGATGGCTACACGCTGCTGTTGCACCATATCGGCATGGCCACCAGCGCCACGCTCTACCGCAAGCTCGCCTATGACACGCTGAACGCCTTCGAATATGTCGGCCTCGTCACCGAAGTGCCGATGACCATCGTCGCGCGCAAGGATTTTGAGCCGACCGACGCGAAGGGCCTGGTCGAATATGCCAAGGCCAACAAGGACACCGTCACCGTCGCCAATGCCGGTATCGGCGCTGCCTCGCATCTGTGCGGCATGCTGTTCATGAGCGCCATCCAGACGCCGCTGGTCACCGTTCCCTACAAGGGCACGGGACCGGCGATGACCGACCTGCTCGGCGGCCAGGTCGACATCCTGTGCGACCAGACCACCAACACCACCAAGCAGATCAAGGCGGGCACGATCAAGGCCTATGCCGTCACCTCGCCGAACCGGCTCGACGTGCTGCCCGACCTGCCGACGACCACTGAGGCCGGCATTGAGGGCATGGAGGTCGGGATCTGGCATGGCGTCTACGCACCGAAGGGCACCCCGGCCGAAATCGTCGACCGCCTGTCCAAGTCGCTTCAACTGGCGTTGAAGGATGAAAACGTCGCGGCACGCTTTGCCGAACTCGGCACCGCGCCTTCCCCGCAGGAAGACGCCACGCCGGCAGCCCTCAAGGCCAAGGTGGAAAGCGAAATCGTCCGCTGGAAGCCCATCATCGATGCGGCCGGCCAGTACGCCGACTAGGTCGACATAAGGAGAGCGGTGGCGGAGCCCTGCCTTGTGCATGTGCCGTCACCGCTCCAGTCCTTTAAGCGCCGCAACCGCGCCTACCTGAAGGAATTGCCATGAAGTCCTTCTCGATCGATAGGGTCAACGGCCTGTGCGCCGCCTTTTTCATCGTCCTTGGGCTGTTCTTTGCCCAGCAGTCGCTCACCGTCGAACTCGGCACCGCATTCCGCATGGGACCGGGTTACTTTCCGCTGGTGCTCGCCGTCATCCTGATCGTGCTTGGCGGGGTCATTCTCGTTGACGCCATTCGTGTCGAAAGCGAGCCGATCGGGCATCTTGCCTGGCGCGGTATTTTCTTCATTTTGCCGGCACCGATCTTTTTCGGCCTGACGGTGCGCGGCCTGGGTTTCGTGCCCTCGATCTTCCTCACCGGGCTTATCGCCGGTTTCGCCAGCCAGAAGATGAAGCCCCTGACCGCCATTTTGCTGGCCGCCGGGCTGACGGTTTTTGCCGTGGCCGTCTTCAGTTACGCGCTCGGCCTGCCCTTCCGGCGGTTCGGCCCCTGGGTCCGGTTCTGAGGCTAGATAAATGGATCTGATCAGCAATCTCGCGCTTGGCTTCGCCACCGCATCGACCCTGTGGAACCTGCTGTTTTGCCTGATCGGCGTCCTGCTGGGCACGCTGATCGGCGTGCTTCCCGGCATCGGCGCGACGGCCACCATCGCCATGCTGTTGCCGATCACCTTCCAGATCGGCGACCCGGTTTCAGCGCTGATCATGCTGTCGGGCATCTATTACGGCGCACAATATGGCGGTTCCACCACAGCGATCCTCATCAACATGCCGGGCGAATCCTCTTCGGCGGTCACCGCGATCGACGGCTACCAGATGGCGCGCAAGGGGCGCGCCGGCGTGGCGCTTGCGACCGCCGCCATAGGCTCATTCTTTGCCGGTTCCGTCTCGACCTTCCTTGTCGCGCTGTTTGCCCCGCCGCTGACGGCTATCGCGCTCAAATTCGGCGCGGCCGAGTATTTCTCGCTGATGGTCGTCGGCCTGGTTTCGTCGATCGCACTTGCGCATGGCTCCATCATCAAGGCGCTGGGCATGGTGGTGCTCGGGTTGCTGCTCGGCCTTGTCGGCACCGACATCTATACCGGAACGCCGCGTTTCACCCTCGGCATTCGCGAATATGCCGACGGCCTGAACTTCGTCGCCGTTGCGGTAGGCGTGTTCGGCATCGCCGAAATCCTGCGCAATCTGGAGAACGAGAAAGGCCGTGACGTGCTGATGGCCAAGGTCAGCGGGCTGATGCCGACCCGAGACGATTTCAGACGCATGGCCGCACCCATCGTGCGCGGTACGTTGATTGGCTCGGCACTCGGCATCCTGCCCGGCGGCGGCGCCATTCTAGCTTCCTTTGCCTCCTATACCGTGGAAAAGCGGGCTTCGAAAAACCCTGAGGAATTCGGCCAGGGTGCGATCGAGGGCGTAGCGGGGCCGGAATCGGCCAACAATGCCGGCGCGCAGACCTCCTTCATCCCGATGCTGACGCTGGGCATTCCCGCCAATCCGGTCATGGCGCTGATGATAGGCGCGATGATCATCCAGGGCATCGTGCCCGGCCCGAACGTGGCGGTCGAACAACCGGCACTATTTTGGGGCATCATCGCCTCGATGTGGATCGGCAATTTGATGCTGATCGTGCTCAACCTGCCACTGATCGGCCTGTGGGTGAAGCTGCTCACCATCCCCTATTACGTGCTGTTCCCGATCATCATGGCGTTCTGCTCCATCGGCGTCTACAGCGTGAACTCCAATGTCTACGACCTCTATGCCGTCGCCTTCTTCGGCCTGCTCGGTTATGCGCTGCTGAAATTGCGGTGCGAACCGGCACCCTTGCTGCTCGGTTTCGTGCTCGGGCCGCTGCTGGAGGAAAATCTGCGCCGCGCCATGATCCTGTCGCGCGGCGACCCGATGACGTTCCTCAACCGGCCGATCAGCGCGATCCTGCTCGGCATTTCAGCTGCCGTTCTGGTCATCGTATTTCTCCCCAGCATCAAGAAAAAGCGCGAGGAAGTCTTCGTCGAAGACGATTGAAGGTTCTGCCGCAGCAGGCCGACTGATCGGCGGCAGTGTTTCGCGACGTGACACAATGTGACCACGGCTTCTGCACGTTCGAGTTGAACCCGCGCTATCATGGCGGCGTCGAATACGCGGAGGAATCATGGAGGTCCAGCAACGATCGACGCTGCGGCAGCGCCTGATCGCCATCATCGTCACCGGCATTGGCGGGGCGGTGGCGACTGCCGTGTCGTTCGGGATGGCCGTCTATGAAACGGCCCATCCGGAGGCCGTTCCCGTCATCGCTGCCGGAAAGCCCATCGACACCGGTCGATGGGCTGTTACGATCCGGGAGGCGAAGATAGATGAAATGCCGCCAACAGGTACGAAGCCGCTCGAGCCGAAGACGTTCGTGACGGTCGCGTTCGATCTCGACAACCGCTCGGCCGCAACCAGCAACGTCTTCTCCAAATTGCTCGCCATCGATCCGCCGGTGCGAGGCTTGCAGGAGCCGACGGTCTATCTGGCGCGGGACAATTGGATCGCCGGCGGCATCCACCCCGACATGCCCGAACGACTGGTCGCCGTGTGGGAATGGCCAGCCTCCGCCCTGCCGCCACGCGAACTTCGGCTGCTGGTCGGCGGCCAGGTCTACAAGCGCCGCGACAATCTCTATGGCGCTTCCGGCTGGTTCGATCGCGATCCGATCGCCGCCGTCGAACTTCCTGTTGCCCAACCTCCTGCCGAGGTGACGCAATGAGCGGGCGCGTCACAGGCTACGCGGCGGTCATCATTGCTGCGGCGCTGCTTTACGCCATACAGCGCACCACGCCCCTCTACAGCGAGATCACCTCGCCTGTTCCGGTCGCAGGCAGGCAGGGCGAAAGGGTAGATACGGCGGCTTTCGCCGTCGGAATCACCAATACCCATCTGGCGCGAAAGCTGACCGTGACGGATTTCGGCCGCACCCGTACCTACACCACGTCAGGCGTCTGGGTGGTCGTCGAGGGGGCTGCGGAAGCGAAGCATGAAAGCCTGGCGCTGACCTCTGCCGAATGGCTCGGCCCCGGCGGCCTGCTCTACCAGGTGAGCCAACGCCTCCCCACAATTCCCGGCTCGTTGGGAACGGAACAACTCGAACCGGGTATTCCAAGACCGATCCTGATGGCATTCGAAGTGCCGGAAACCCAACTCGCGGGCGCGCGGCTGCTGGTCTCCAGATCCGCCATGACGCCGCTTGACGAGCAAGCCTCAATCGAGCTGACCGATATGCGGCCGCACGATATCCAACCTTCCATCACGCTCAGTCGCGGCAACCCGGTCCTGCCCTGGACGCTGGAGGCGAAATGACGGCGACACCGGTGGTTTTGGGCGAACGTCGCCGCTACTGGCTGAGTCTCGCGGCTCTGGCGGTCATGCTGCCGGCCGCCATCCTGATGCATTCAGGAAGCCGGTTTCAGGAATGGCTGCGCCGGGACATGCGCGACCCTATCGCCGTCGAGAAAGGAGCCTCCCAACCGTATGGCGGGGCAGACTGGCGGCTGACCGACATGACCCGATTGCCCGGCAACCTGCCCGGAACGGCCGTCGTCGTCGCCGAGTTCGAGGCGGTTGTCGGCGACCCGGAGCGCCTGCGCGGGGGCGCTTCCTGCACGGTCGTCCTTACCGACATGCAGGGCCGCCGCTGGCGACCTCTGTTCCTGACCGAGCCGGTGGCGCGCAAGATGAAACCCGAAGCCGCGGAAAAGCCGCGCTGCGGTGCCTTCGAGAGCACCGGCAATGGCGATACGCTGATGATGGCCGAGAGTTTCGTCGTTCCGGAGGGCGCGCAGCGCCTCGCCCTTTCCGTGGCCCTTACCAAATCCTTGCCGGAATATCTGCTGTTCAGGTAGCGGCGGCCCGTTGCTGCCTGCCTCGCAGGGTCCGGGTTGCCACGGCATATTCGAGTACCGCCGCCAGAAGGGCGATGCGCACGGCGTCGAACAGGATGCCGCCATCGAGGTCGCTGGGGTTGCCGATGAAGATGTTCGAGACACTGCCGATCAACTGCCAGGTGTCGAGGTCGTAGGGCCCTAGCATGCGCGTCGCGCCGTACCAAAGCCAGGCAGTCGCCCAGTTGAGCGCGCGATAGGCGACGATGCAGGTGAGCAACGTCGCAATCCCGGTGCCAAGGGTCAGCTTGAGGCAGGACCAGACAGGCCGGTAGCGTGTTCGGTAGCCGCCAAAAAAATGCGCCGCGAAATCATGCAGCCATTTTTGCCATGTCGATGCGCCGGCGGACGCGGCCTTCGGCCGAGCGGCGGCGGACAGATCATAGCCGTTGATGATCGCCGCCATCACCAGCCAGACCATCGGCAACAGCGCGTAGAAGAAAAGGTTTTTGGCCTGCTCAAAGCTACCCTGCGGCTGGAACTCGACCGGCACGAAACCCTCGGAGGCATGGACCGCCATCGATAGCGACAATGCGCTCGCGTCAAGCTTGTCAAGCAGTGAGCCTGCGCCAAGCCAGGCAATGAAATCGTCTTTCCACACGCCGAGCGCATAGAGGCCGATGAAGATCCAGCTTGCGTCTGCCGCCACGATCAACAGCCGCCACCAGGGCGCGCGCGCGTACTTGTTCATACGTTTGGCAAACCAGCGGATCGCCCAGCAGGCAATAATCGCGGCGATGAGACCGCGCGATTGCAGCAGGTCAAAGATCTGGAGGCTTTCGCCGAACGGCACCCGCTCCAGCGCCAGCCGCGAGTATTCGCGTACGGTGTCACCGAGAAAACCCCACGCGGCATAGTAGGCGAAAAACGGCAGGATCACCGCCGCCGTGACCCCGAGCATGGTGTCGGCATTGCCAGGCGGCGGTGCTTGCGCGGAGGCCTCGGTTGCGCCCTGCCGTAACGCCGCCAAGGCAGGCAGGCCCGGCCGAAGCGCGGCAAACATCGTCACCACGACGAGGAGCTTCGCCAGTACCACCAGCGACAGCACAACCATGCCGCCAAGCGGGTATTGCATGCCAACGCCGACAGCGGCATCCAGCAGAAAATCATGCGCCATGAACCCGACCGCACCGATCAGCAGAAGCTGCGGCCAGAAACGAACGAGAAGCCTGCCCGTCAACACAAGTGGGCGGACCATGTCCTCCAGCATCGTCATGTCGTGAGGATAGCCGGGCGCGGACCGGGTCTCAACACGCCGCAACTTCAGATTTCATATCCTCGTCGTAACCTGCGTGAGCGAGCGCCGGTCCTCTCGACTTCTCCCGGACACACCAAAACAAGGCCATGCGCATCAGGCTGCGGAACGCATGGAGCGTTGCCGCCGCCTGCGCTTCAGGAACGCGGCGATCGGCTTTTCCAGCGCTTCATGAGCGACCGCGCCGATGGCG
The DNA here is from genome assembly GCF_054489405.1 of Mesorhizobium sp. A623. Classification (NCBI taxonomy): domain Bacteria; kingdom Pseudomonadati; phylum Pseudomonadota; class Alphaproteobacteria; order Hyphomicrobiales; family Phyllobacteriaceae; genus Mesorhizobium; species Mesorhizobium sp. A623. The sequence continues at coordinate 73,327 of NZ_JBTMXB010000010.1, read as the reverse complement.
ATACCCGACACGATGGCGACACCGCAGACAATCGGGCCTGGCACGGAAAAGGAGGTACCTGCCTTGGCCACCACCGAAATCGCCATCGTGTGCCACAGATAGATCGAATAGGAACTGTCGCCGAGATAGGAGGCCAGCGACAGGCGGGGGATCGTCGCGTGTTTTTCAAATGCAAGGACGCCAAGCACGAGAGCCGCGGCCAGCGGCCCGAGGACGAACGGGGTGAACCCGGCATAGGTGACGCCGACAAAGGCGAAGCCCGCAATGGAGACGGCCATCAGCGCGATGCCCGTTCGCGGTGCCGGGATCGCGCCTTTCAGCCAGGCTTTGCCGATGGCCATGCCGATGAGGAACTCCAAGAGCAGCGGGTCGGTCCAGGTCTTGAGAACCGGCGTTTCAGGCCGCAACATCCAGCCAGCCGCGACGAGCGCGAGGAGCAGCGCCGCCATTGCCGCGAAGCGCCGCCTTCCCGGCATGAACAGGGTCGCGGCGAAAAGCACGTAGAAGAACACCTCGTAGTTCAGCGTCCAGCCCTGCACCAGAACCGGCCAGATGTCGCCGGTGCTGGGCGAGCGGCTGGCGATGAAGAAGAGCGAGGACATCACGTACCATGCCGTGAGGCGCAAATTGGGAAACAGGCTTACCAGCGCGCCCACCACCATTACGCCGGTGGCGATCCAGTAGAGCGGCGCAATGCGTTCGATGCGGTCGCGCAGGAAGGCGGCGGGCGAGGGCGCCCGCTCGCTGGCGACGACCCACATGATGAAGCCGCTGATGACGAAGAATACATCCACGCCGGCCGCGCCGATGGCAAAGTGCGTGCCGAATCGTTCGGCCGCGTGGAAGACGACGACGCCCAGTGCTGCGGCGGCGCGCAGATACTGGATCCCGTGGAGTTTCTTCATGCGGCGTGGCCGGGTTGCGGTGACCTGCCGGCGCTGGCGTGCCGATGCACGGCACGCGGCGCCGCCAGCCGGCCGGCCGCATAAAACAGCAGGAACGAGCCGACTACATAGGGGTTGATGACGTCGACCTCGACGAAGGCGCGCACCAGAAGCATCGCGACGAGACCGAACAGGACGAAGGACGCCTCGTTGCGGGCGTCGCCGACGACCCTGCGCAGGTGCCCCACGAATGTGTGCAGCAGCACCGCAAGGAGCAGGACGACCCCTACGAGGCCCAGTTCCACGGCCACTTCGATGAAGGTGTTGTGGAAATGGAAGCCGCTGCGCGAGCCGATGTAGAATTCTTCCCACAGGCGCTCGGCCTCGGAAAAGCCCTGCACCCAGTAGGCCTGGTAGCCGACGCCGAAGACCGGTGCCTGCGTGGCCGCGGCCCAGCCCTGCGACCACAGGTAAGTGCGCCCGGTGAGTGTGGAGTCCTTGCCGAATGCGGCCAGCAGGAGATCGAGGCCGCCGAGGTTCAGGCCGATGAAAACGACGCCGATGGCAAGCGCGACGCCGACGACCATGCTCACCTTCCGCACGCGGGGCGAAAACAGCAGCGCCAGCCTCAGCCAGATCTGGATGGCCAGCACCAGGACGAGCGCGATGACAGATGTCGCCGATTGCGACTTGATCAGCATCCAGACGGACAGGCCGCCGACGGCAAGCGCCAGCAGCCGCCAGGGGCCGCGTTCTGCGAGCAGGACGAGCGCGGCGAAGGCGAAATAGACGCCCAGCGAGGAAAACAGGCCAAGCTGGTTCTTGGACGGAAAAGCGCCGACGAAGCTGAAACTGCCGTCGAGCGGATCGAGATAGTATTGTCCGAAGGCCAGCGAAAACAGCAGGACGAACAGGGTGCCCGTGAGCGCGCCGAGCGTCAGCGTCCTGACGCTGACGGTGCGGGCGGCGATCAGGGCGCAGGCGACGTGGGAGGCGAACTGCACGGAAGCGCGCGCGGTGACGCCGGGTGCCGCCGACCAGAACACCGACAGGCAGGCCAGCGCGGCAAAGGGTGCGATCCAGGCGAGGTCGGCCCAATTGCCGAGCGTCTTGCGATAGTCGACCAGAACCAGCGGCAGCCACAGGCCGTAATAGACGAGGATCGAGACCTGACCGAAGCGGAGCGAGTAGGCGAACACGAAAATCGAGATCGATACCGCAATCAGCCCGTAGCAGAGATTGTGGTCGGGATTCACGAGTCGGGCCTTGGCAATCTTCATCGGTGATACCCGCAGCGATACCCGCTTCGGCCCGTTTTCCCCGACCCGCTCAGTTGGAATCCGGGGATGTCGGCTTGATCTCCACCTTGACGACGTCTCCCGGCAGGACCGGCGTGTTCTCGTCGGCCGCGATCTCGCCTTCCTTGCCGTCGGCCGTGCGCACTATGGAGAAGCTCATCTGCGGCGGATTGCGGCCATTGGCGTTGCGCGCGGCATCGGGTGCCCGTTCCAGGGCTTCCGTCATCAGGCCGGAATACATACCCATCTTCAGGTTCATCGCGTCGAGATCGGCTTCCGTCTGCTGGCGATCCTGGGCGATCTCGGTGTCCCGGTCGTTCTGCAGGCCGATGGCGTCCTGCGTCGCCTTGGCGATGTCCTGCTTGGCGCGCAGTATGGCCGTATCCATGTCGAGCAGCTTGCTTTCCAGTTCGGCGATCGTCTGCTCGAGGGTGAGCACGCGCTGGTTGACCACGAGCCCTTTGCCGGCAAGTTTATCGATGCCTTTCAGTTCCTCACGCGCCAGATCCGTCTGCCTCGACTGCGTGGCGATCTTCTTCTGCAGCGAATCGATCTCGGCCTGCAGCAGGGCCTTGAGGTTGTCGAGGCTTTCGAGTTGCAGGCGCAGCCGCTTCTGCCTCGCTTGCATCAGGTTGGTTTCGTCGGCCATCAGCTTCTTTCCGGCCGCTGTCTTGGCGAGTTCCGGCGGGAAATCGATCTGCTGCTTGTCGGCGGCTTCGGCGTCCAGCCTGGCCCGCCTTGCCAGAAGGCCGTCGCGCTGCGAGGCCATCACCTCGTAGTTGCCCTGCGCCATGATGAAGTCGCGCACTCCGCCCTGGCCACTTTCCGACCGGTGCAGCCCGCCGGCGATGCTGAGGGCCTTCAGCACGGTCAGATGCGGATCGTAGGGATAGCGGCCGGGCGTCTGCACGTCGCCGGAAACGAAGATCGGGCGGAACTCCGCCAGTTCCACGGAAGCCTCCGGCCGGTCGGGCAGGCCGAGTTTCTGCTGAAGGCCGTCGCCGATGGCGGCGGCGACCTGTGCCGTGGTCTTTCCCGTTACGGGCAATTCGCCGACGAAGGGGATGGATATGGTGCCTGCCGGCCCCACGCCATAGTCGCCGCTGACGGCCGACCAGTCGCGGAACCCGCCTTCGGCGCTTTGCCATTCCGCGACCCGTACGCGCAGTTTGTCCATCGTGCCCAGCCGGTATTCCTCGGCTGCGGCGGACAAAGTCTGTAGCGGCACCGCCGCCAGCAGAACGCCGATGGCGAGCAAGGCGCGCATTTTTTGCGGTATCCGGGTCAAATCACTGGCTTCCTTCGTTTGCGGATCGAGGATCGTGGGGTGAGGACGCGGCCACCTTCAGTAGCTGCCGCGCGACGAAAACACCGCCGGTACGGTCCAGATCAGGATCTTCAGGTCGAAGGCGAACGACCAGTTTTCGACATAGTGCCTGTCGAAGGCGACGCGCGTTCCGTAGGAGACATCGTTGCGGCCGCTGACCTGCCACAGTCCCGTCAGGCCGGGGCGCGATTTCAGGTAGAAGCTTGCGGCCGTGCCGTACATGACGAGTTCGTCGTCGACGACCGGCCGTGGGCCGACGAAACTCATCTCGCCGCGAAGGATGTTGAAGATCTGGGGCAGTTCATCGAGGCTGAGCTTGCGCAGGACCGTGCCGACCCGCGTGACGCGGGGATCGTTCTGCAATTTGCGCGTCGCGTTCCATTCCTCGCGTTCCTGCGGGTTCGTGACGAAATGCGCGGTCAGCACTTCGTCCCCGTTCTCGACCATGGTGCGGAATTTGAGGCAGCGGAAGACCTTGCCGTTGCGGCCGATTCGCGGATGTCCGTAAATCACCCTGCCGCCATCGGAAAGTTTGACCAGAACGACCAGCATTAGGAAAAGCGGGCCGAGGACGACGATTCCGGCAAGCGCCGCTGTTATGTCGAAAGAGCGCTTGAAGGCACCGCCTATCGGCGGCTCCCCCTCCATTTCCGATTCCGCTTCCGCCTCGGAAGCCCTCTGCGCCAGTCCGGTCTGTGACATTATTGCCGCTCCGCGATGTTGATCGTCAGATGCAAATGCTGCGACGCAACATGCTCATTGATAGGGCGGGAGATATGACGTGGGTTCGATGAAAATAGGTCAGGCGGATCAATTTTCGATCATAATTTGTGACGGGCAGTCACATAAGCGGATTTCTTCGGGAATTTTTACTAATTCCATCATAAAAAAATGAAAATAGAAAATCTATATCAATTTATTTTCCTGGAAACTGTATTTTGTTTGAAGAGATCGCGCCACATTCAAAAAAGTAACCACACTATCGCCGATATATATAGATATATATTATAGCGTATTCTTTCCGACTAAATCCTCGGGAAGATGTCGCCGTCGCACAGCGGTGATGGGGAATCCCGCCAAGAATCGGCGATGTGAGAGGAGTCCGCCCAGCTTGCGTATTGCCTGCCGTGCGAATATTTTCTATATTCTGCTATACAGACGCGATTGAATTCGCGCCTCCGGTCCAGAAAACAGCCAATGCCTAATACACCGGATGCGCAGCAACCGTTGCTGCTTGGGCGGGAGGTAGTCTTGGACGTGAAATTTGATCGCACGCGGCGCTGGCCCGGCCTGTCCGGCTGACATGTCCTTTGTCCTGTTCCTTCGCGGCTTCATCGGCGCTTTGGTGGTATTCGCCGTCGCCACCTATGCCATCACGCAGTCGCTGTGGACCACCCTGATCAATACCGCCATCTGCGCGGTCGTCATCCAGGTCGGCTATTTCGTGGCGGTTCTGGTGATGATCCGGCGATCGCCCGCCCCCGGCAAGGCCCCAGAACCCGCGCACAAGGAGTCCGCGCGCAAGCAGCCCCCGCCGGCTCCGGCGAAGAAAGACCAGCAGCCCGTGCGTTAATTCGCGCCAGGCAGCAACAGCTTTTTTGACCGTCATCAAATCGCCTTTCGGTTCTGCGACCGGTCCGCCATGCGGGCGGGCCAAGCTGATCGAGAGGGTGCGGATGTCATCAACCGCCACAGTCTGCGTCATCATCGCAGCCAGAAACGCGGACCGGACCGTCGCACAGGCGGTAAGTTCCGCCCTGTGTGACGAGCACGTCGCCGAGGTGGTCGCGGTCGACGACGGATCGAGCGACCGGACGGCCGAGGCGGCTCTCGGCGCGGACGACGGAAGCGGGCGGCTGCGTATCCTGCGGCTCGACGTCAATCGCGGTCCGTCCTTCGCGCGCAACCATGCGATCGCGCATTCCACCGCGCCGCTGATCGCCATTCTCGATGCCGACGATTTCTTCCTTGAAGGCCGGTTCGGCAAGCTTCTTGGCGGCGACGACTGGGACTTCGTCGCCGACAACATCGTCTTCGTCGATTCGCGCGACGCGATTGAAACGGAGTTCGCCGTGCCGGACTTCGCCGCCGAACCGCGCTTCCTCGACTTGCCGGGCTTCGTCGATGGCAACATTTCCCGGCGCGGCGCGTCGCGCGGCGAGATCGGTTTCCTGAAGCCGGTGATGCGGCGCGCATTCCTCGATGCACACCAACTGCGCTACGACGAAGGCTTGCGGCTGGGTGAGGATTACGACCTCTATGCGCGGGCCTTGCTGAAGGGCGCCCGCTACAAGGTAGTGCATGGCTGTGGCTATGGTGCCGTCGTGCGCGCGGATTCGCTGAGCGGCCGCCACCGGACGTCCGACCTGAAGCGCCTGTACGAAGCCGACCGCGCCATCCTTGCCCTGCCGGAGACGGACGATGCCGCCAGCGCGGCGCTGCATCGCCACGAGCACCACATGCGCGCGCGCTACGAGTTGCGCCGCTTCCTCGACATCAAGGCCGAGCAGGGCCTGGCGCGGGCGGCGCTCCACGCGCTCGCCCGCCCCGCAGCACTTCCGGCGATTGTCGGCGGCGTCGCCGCCGACAAGTTCGAGGCGCTCAGGGAAAGGATCGGTCCAGCTGGCACGAAGGCCGCGCCGCGGCGCTACCTCCTGGCCGGGCGCACCGTTCAGAAATAGTCGCGCCGTATGCCGGCGAGCACGTCGCGGAACCGATCCTTGCGCTCAGTCAGCTTGGCATCGGCGCTGAGCTGCGGCTCCGCCTTGCTGGCTTGGCGAAGGGCGATCACCGAGGGCGCCGCCAGCGCATGCTTGAGCGCGTCGCGCAGCGCCGACCGGGGTGGTTCGGCGCGGGTCAGCACCTCGGTTTCGTCCAGGTCCAGCCTGTCGGGCCGGTCGTGATCGACCACCGCCTTGCGCTCGAAATCGACGCCCCAGAAGCGGGCTCCCTTGGTGATCGCCTCGGCCCGCGAGGAGACCGGCACGCGGCGCGGCTGGTAGGTCAGCCCGAGCGATGACGCCCAGTCTTGCCATTTGAAGCCGTTGACGTTGCGAGACGTGGTGACAGCGACAAAGGGCACCCGCAGCGCGTCGGCGAGGATGGCGGCGTGCATGGATTCGGCCACCACGAGCCGCGCGCCCGCAATGGCGCCGATCACCGTCTTCGCGTCGCCGCACGGGTCGACATAGGCAAGGCCGGCCGCCTGGCAGACGGCCGGCCAGATGCCGCCGACGGTCGATTCCCAGTGCGGCACGAAGATGGCGTCGTGGACCTTCGGCACCGCCCGGAACTCGGGCATGTCGGCCACCATCACCGCCGGGTCGACGATGCCGAGCGCTTCGTCCAGCCCGAGCTTGGCCGCCGTGAGCGGCCCGCGCACGCTGCGCACGTCCCATTCCGCCTTGTCGGAAAAGTCGGGCGCCGCGCCATAGCCGAAGCCGCTGCCGACGATCAGCTTCCTTTGTCGCGGCGGCAGCAGCGTCCGGTTGAGCACCGTGCCGACGCCGACCAGCAGCATGTCCGGATGCGCCTCGCGAAAGCCGGGCAGCAGGAAATCCCACAGCCACAGGTTCAGGTCGTCGCCGAAGTTGCCGCGCTCGGATTCCCAGTGGAAAGGCTGCATGGTCCTGTCCTATCTGGCCATCTTGGCGACGGCGAGTTCGACGGCGCTGCGCAGGATTTGCGGGTCGCGCCAGGCCCATTGCGCCAGGAGGCCGAATTGCGGCGTCTTGCGGCCGCGCACCAGCCGGGCCTGACCCCACAGCGCCTGTTGCCGGGCGGTCTGCTTGTAGGAGTGGATCGAGGCGCGGTCCTCGGGCCGATGGACGGAGCGGCTCTCCAGCCGGTCGAGCGCCACCCAGGTATTGAACTGCTGTTGCAGGAACTGCGGCGAATCGCTGGCGACGCCGTGAAAGATGTTGAGACCCTCGCCGCGCACGGCGCCCACGTTCTCGCCGAGCACCACGCGGCGCGCGCCGCGGATGCAGTCATAGAAGAACAGCACGTCCTCCGCCGCCAGCCGCAGTTCCGCCTCGAAGCGGGCGGTGCGGAACAGGCTTTCGCCGATTACCATGCAGGACAGGTGCAGAAAGCTCCAATCCTTGAGCATGACGCCGGCAAGGTCCGGGATCTCGACGAGCGGCGGATCGTCGCAAAGGCGGCTGCCGGCGGTGCTGCCGGCGAGGTCGGCGACGCCGAAATGATAGTAGAATTCCGCGCCGCCCTGGATGGAGGCCCAGTAGCAATCGGCGTCGAACCGGGTGAGCGCCTCCGTTGCCGTTTTGAGGTGACCGGGCGTCCATTCGTCGTCGGAATCCAGGAAGGCGACGCAGGCGCTGTCGGCGGGAACGTGGTCCAGGCCGGTGTTGCGCGCGCCGCCGGGGCCGGCATTGGCCTGCTTGATGACAGCGATGCGTGCCCGCTGTTCGAGCGAAAAGGCCTCGACCTCGGTCTCGACCGGCAGCGGCGAGGAATCATCGACGACGATGATGTCGAAATCCGCATGCGACTGCGCGAACACCGATTTCAGGGCGCGTTGCAGGATGCCGGGTTCGCGCTGGTAGTAGGGGATGATCACGCTGCACTTCATCGTCGTCCTTTCGTCGTTCACGCGCCCGGCGAGGGGCCGCCTTCGACCCCGCCGGTGCGGGCTGGCCCTTCAAGACCAGCAGTTTCGGGCTGAAATTTGTCGCCGCACCGGATCACGGCCTTTACGGCGAAGACGCGGCACGGGGTCCTGTCCTCCGTCGCTTTGCCATCTTTGCAAGTTATGGGGCGCTGGGTGGGAACAAAGGAGACTGTCGAAATGGCCCTGTTCAGCGTGCGCGCAGCGAACCCTTTCCGAACCAGAAATCCGCGGCGCGACCGCGATACGGATGCTGCGCGCGCCGGGCGTTTGCGCGTTTTCCTGGACGATCTGGTGACCGAGATCGAGCATGAGCGCGACGGCCTGCGCGGCCGGTATGAAAGCGTGACAGTGCGCGCGGCCTTCTCGCAGCAGGCGCTGGAGCAGGATGAGGCAGGCCCGGAAATGGCGTCATCCGTCGACCAGCTCACCCAGACCATGATCGACTATACGAGGCGGCTCGACGCGTTGGGGCAACAGGCCGCTTTCGTGAACGGGCTGCGCGAGCGCGCCGCGCTGTTTCCCCAGCAAACGGAAGAGGTCGCCGCCGCCGCCGCCGCCTCGGTCCGGCCGTCCGCTTAACGCCGATCATAAAAAGTGACCGGCAGGCTGACCGCCAAAACGGCCGCGCGTCACATTCTCATCCCCTGACGGCCTTATGTGCAGCGCAACGTTTGCTTGAACGGAGCGCCGCTGGGAGGACGGCGCCGCACTGAAAGGCGGTAGGATGACGATGTATCTGAGGTTTCCCACTCGCGGCTCCACATGGCTGGCTGCGGGCCTTGCGGCGGCGGCGCTTTGCGGCCCTCCCGCCGCCCATGCACAGCCCGCCACGGGCAAGTCCTTCGTCGAGAATTTCGACAGGCTCGACGCCGGGCGCTGGTACGTCTCGGACGGCTGGGCGAATGGCGATCATCAGAACTGCACCTGGTCAAAGGGGCAGGTCGGCGTCGAGGGCGGCACGCTCAGCCTCGGGTTCGCCAGGCAGAAAACCAAGGACCGGGACTACGCCTGCGGCGAAGTGCAGACCAATCAGCGCTTCGGCCACGGCACCTTCGAGGTACGCATGAAGGCGGTTGCGGGTTCCGGCCTCAACACCGGTTTCTTCTCCTATATCGGGCCTGTCCACAAGCAGCCGCATGACGAGATCGATTTCGAGGTGCTCGGCAAGGATCCGGCGACGGTGCAGATCAACCGCTTCGTCGACGGCAAGAGCCTCGGCCCCACCAAACTGGTGGAGGTGGCGTGCGGCGCCGACAAGGATTTCCACGACTATGCCTTCGTCTGGCGCAAGGACAGCATCGCCTGGTATGTCGACGGCAAGCTCGCGGGCGAGGTCACCGATCCCGCCAAGCTGCCTACCCATCCCGCCAAGATCTATCTGAGCCTGTGGGGCAGCGACACGCTGCAATCGTGGATGGGCGCGTTCGCCGATCCCGGCCAGCCGGTCACGGCGCAGGTGGAGCGCGTTGCCTTCACCGCCGAAGGCGACAAGTGCCAGTTCCCCGAATCCATCGTTTGCAAGACGCAATCGCAATAAGAGGGGCTGGCGATGCTGCGCATCCTTTATCTGGTGCACAACCTGTCCGATCCGGCCGTGCACCGGCGCGTGACGATGCTGGAAGCGGGCGGCGCCACGGTGACGCTGGCCGGCTTTCGCCGTGACACTGTGCCGGAGAGAATGGAAGGGGCAGCGCCCATCGAACTCGGCCGCACGCAGGACGGCAGGTTCACGCAGCGGCTGGCCTCGGTAGCGGCGGCGGCCATGGCGCTGGCGGGCAAGCTCAGGCATGTCGCCCGGCCCGACGTCATCATAGGGCGCAACCTGGAAATGCTGGCGCTTGCCAACCGGGCGCGGGCGGTTTTCGGTGCCGAAATTCCGCTCGTCTACGAATGCCTGGACATTCACCGCCTGCTGCTCGACCCCGGCCCCGTGGGCAAGGCGATGCGTGGGGCCGAGCGGCTGTTCGGCCGCGACGCGGCGCTTCTGATCACCAGTTCGCCGGCCTTTCTGCGCGATTATTTCGTCCGTTTCGGCCAGTCGGCCGCGCCGACCGCGCTGCTGCCGAACAAGGTACTGGAACTGGACATACCGCAGCCGCTCGGCCCGAGGGCCGCGCCTCCGGATGATGGCCAGCCGTGGCGGATCGGCTGGTTCGGCGCGCTGCGCTGCGCCAGGTCGCTCGATCTCCTGGCCGCCTTCACGCGGCGGGCGGGCGGCCGTTTTGAGGTCGTGCTGCGTGGCCGCCCCGCCTATCGCGAATTCACCGATTTCGACCGCTTCGTGGCGGCCGAGCCGCATATGTGTTTCGCCGGTCCCTACCGCAATCCGGACGATCTCGCCGCCATCTACGGCGCGGTGCATTTCTGCTGGGCGATCGACTTCTTCGAAGAAGGGCTGAACGCCGCGTGGCTGCTGCCCAACCGTCTCTACGAAGGCTGCCGCCATGGCGTCGTTCCGATTGCGATGAAAGGCACGGAGACGGCGCGCTTCCTTGCGCAACGCAAGCTTGGGCTGCTGCTTGACGATGCTTCCACGGACGGGCTCGAAGCCGCGCTGTCCGCCATTGGCCGACAAGGATATGACGCGCTGCGGCAGCGGGTCGTGGCGCATGACAGCCGCGACTGGGTCGCCGGCATCGGCGACTGCCGCGCGCTGGTCGAGCGCCTGAAAGCCGTGGCGGCGTCGAGGGCGGGCAGCGATGTCCTGCTGGAGGACGCGGCATGACCCGGCAAGCGCACCTTGACGGCGAGCCATCGAAAGCCGCGCCGGGCCGCCGCTGCATGGTGGTGATCCCGTGCCTGAACGAGGCCGGCCATATCGGCGATTTGCTCGCGCGCCTGATCGGCCCGGCGGAGCGGCTGGACATGGTCATCGTCGTCGCGGACGGCGGCAGCAAGGACGGCACCCGGCGCATCGTCGAGCAAATCGCGGCGGCCGAACCGCGCGTCATTCTGCTTCACAATCCCCGCGGGCTGCAGGCCGCCGCCGTCAATCTTGCCGTTGCCGCATATGGAGATGCGTTCGCACGCTTCATCCGCATCGACGCGCATGGCGGCTACCCGCACGACTATTGCGCCCGGCTGATCGAGGAAGCCGACGCCACCGGCGCCGATTCGGTGGTCGTCTCCATGGTCACGCAAGGCCTCACCATCTTCCAGCGGGCGACCGCTTCGGCGCAGAACTCGAAGCTCGGCAATGGCGGCTCGCCGCACCGCGAGGGCGCCACGGGCCACTGGACCGATCATGGCCATCATGCGCTGATGAGCGTGGCGGCGTTCCGCGCGGTCGGCGGCTACGACGAAGCCTTCAGCCACAACGAGGATGCCGAACTCGACTTCCGGCTGCGCGCGGCCGGCTATCGCATCTGGATGACCGACAGGACGGTCATGACCTACTATCCGCGCGCTTCCGTCGGCAGCCTGTTTCGGCAGTATCTCGGCTACGGCCGCGGCCGCGCCAGGAACATCCTCAAGCATCGCGCCATTCCGAAGGTGAGGCAGATGGTGCCGCTGATGGTGCTGCCGGTCGTGGCGGGCGCTCTGCTCGCCTTCATCAGCCTTTCGGCCCTGATCCCGGCCGGGCTGTGGGTGGCGGTGTGCATGGGCTACGGCGTCTGGCTGGCGCTGGCCGAGCGCAATCCCTACGGCCCGCTCGCCGGCTTCTCGGCAATGGTCATGCATCTGGCCTGGTCGGCCGGCTTCTGGATGCAACTTGCCCTGTCCTGGAAACGGAAGGCGGCAGCGTCATGAACAATCGCGTGCGCATCGATATCGGCATCTGCACGTTCCGCCGGCCACGACTGGAGCAGACGCTACGTTCGCTCGCCGGCCTGCACGTTCCCGCCGGGGCGGTGCTGCGGATCGTCGTGGCCGACAACGACGCCGTGCCGAGCGCACGCGCTCTGGTCTATGTCATGGCCGCCAGCCTGCCTTTTGAAATCCGCTACGTCCATTGCCCGGCGTCCAACATCTCGCTTGCCCGCAACGCCTGCCTGGAAGCGGCCAACGGCGATTTCCTGATCTTCATGGACGACGACCAGGAGGTGGTGTCGAGCGACTGGCTGACCGAGCTTTTGTCGGTGACCAACGCCTCGGGCGCCGACGTTGTTTTGGGGCCGGTGCTCGCAATCTATGGCGAGGGCGCGCCGCGCTGGATGCGCGAAGGCGATTTCCATTCGACCCGTCCCGTCCGGGTCGAGGGCGAGATCCGCACCGGCTACTCGGGCAACACGCTGCTGCGCCTGTCTTCCCCCGTCGTCGCGGGGCGGCGCTTCAGCCTGCTGCTGGGCCGCAGCGGCGGTGAAGACACGGACTATTTTACGCGGCTCCATCGGGCCGGCGGGCGCATCGCCTATGCGCCTGGTGCGGTGGCGCGCGAGCCGGTGCCGGCTTCGCGCGCCAGCTTCGCCTGGCTGGCGAAGCGCCGTTTCCGCAGTGGCCAGACGCATGGCCGGCTGGCCGGCGAGGGGCTGTCGCGGACGGCTCGCGCGCGCCAGGTCGTGCTTGCCGTGGTCAAGGCCGGCTACTGCCTCGGCGCGGCGGCGGCTACCGCTCCTTTCGCTCCCCGCCGCAACCACCATGCCTTGCGCGGCGTTTTCCATGCCGGCGCGGTCGTCGGTCTGCTGGGCGGCCGTGAAATCCAGCAATATGGCGAAGGTGCTCCGCTGGAAGGCCCGATCGATGCCCGGATGGAAAGCAAGCGCCATGCAGCCTGACGTCACCTTCCTCATTGCCGCCTTCAACGCCGAAGGCTCTATTCGTCGCGCCATCGAAAGCGCGCTGGCGCAGCGCGGCGTCTCGGTGGAGGTCGTCGTCGTCGACGATTGCTCGAGCGACCGCACGGTTGAGGTCGCCACCCGTTTTCCGCGCGACCTCGTGCGCGTGGTCGAACTGGACCAGAACTGCGGACCGGGCGGCGCCCGCAACGCCGGGCTGGATGTCGCGAGCGGCCGCTGGGTGGCGGTGCTCGATTCCGACGACACTATCCATCCCGACCGGCTGGCGCGCATGCTGCGGCGGGCGGAGGCAGCCGGCGCCGAGATCGCCGTCGACAATCTCGAAATCGTGCGTGACGACATGAGCACCGGCGAGCCAATGTTCGCGCCGGACCATCTTCAGGCGCTCGCCGGTCTATCGTTGGCGGACCTGATCGGCACCAGCCTTCTGTTTGAAAGCGCGTTCTCCTACGGCTACATGAAGCCGGTATTCGAGCGGCGTTTCCTGCGCGATGCCGGCCTGCGCTACGACGAGACGCTGCGCATCGGCGAAGACTACATCTTCCTTGCCTCGGCGCTGGCGCGTGGCGGGCGCTGCGCGGTCGAGCCGAGCGCCGGCTACCGCTACCATGTCCGCGCCGGCTCGGTCTCGCGCGTGCTCGACCTGCACCATGTCGAAGCGATGCTTCAAGCCGACGCGGCGTTCCTGCGCCGATACGACCTCGATGCGCCGGCGCTGGCGGCACAGGCGCGCCGTACCCGAAGCCTCTGTCGGGGCGCTTCCTTCCTCTCGCTGGTCCGGCACCTCAAGCAGCGCGCGCCGCTGAAGGCGGCGGGCGTCGCGCTCCGGGATCCGGCGGCGCTGCGCCATCTCAGGATGCCGATCGCGGCCAGGCTGCGGCGGCTGTCGGCGTTATCCAAGGCGGCTCAGGCCGGCTGAACCATTCGAGTTTGGCGGGGGCGCCAACCAAGCAGGGATGCAATGAAAAAAGTCAGAAAAGCAGTGATACCTGTCGCCGGTCTCGGAACGCGCTTCCTGCCCGCCACCAAGGCGATGCCGAAGGAAATGCTGACCATCGTCGACCGTCCCGTCGTGCAATATGCCGTCGACGAGGCGCTGGAGGCGGGCATCGAGCACATCGTCTTCGTCACCGGCCGCAACAAGCACATCATCGAGGACTATTTCGATATCCAGCCGGAACTGCTCGACACGCTCACCCGCTCGGGCAAGACGGATCAACTGGCTTGCCTCGACCGCATGCAGCCGCAGGCGGGCGCCATCTCGTTTACCCGCCAGCAGGCGCCGCACGGCCTCGGCCACGCCGTCTGGTGCGCCCGCGACGTGATCGGCGACGAGCCGTTCGCGCTGCTTCTGCCGGATATGGTGTCCTTCGGCGAGCGCGGCTGCCTTTCGGGCGTCATGGACCTTTACGGGCGCACCGGCGGCAATGTCGTGGCCGTCGAACAGTGCGATCCCCTCGATACCGGCCGCTACGGCATCGTCGGCAAAGGGCCGGTCGTCGGCAAAGGGTTCGCTATTACCAGCATGGTCGAAAAGCCGGAACCGGCAGCGGCACCCTCCAATTTCTACATCAACGGCCGCTACGTGCTGCAGCCGGAGATCTTCGGGCTCCTCGGCAATCAGGAGCGCGGTGCCGGCGGCGAGATCCAGCTGACGGACGCGATGCTGCGGCTGTCGCAGCAGCAGGACTTCTTCGCCAGTCCTTTCGACGGCCGCATGTTCGACTGCGGCTCGAAGGAAGGGTTCATCCAGGCCAACGTCGCCTTCGCGCTGGCCCGTGCCGACATCAGGGATTTGGTGCTGGAACCGATCGAGACGATCATCGCAGGGCAAACGCGCCGCAACGAAGCGGCCTGATCGAAGCGGAACGTCGCCATGGCCATGGCCCAGGGTTGGACCCTCGCGGCCGTGGCTGTCATTTTCGACGGACGAGCAAATCGGCAAAGTCATGAACCATGGACGTTTTTTCTTGAGCAAGCCAGTACCCATGCCTTCGGATGAAATGGATGGCTTCATCGACCTCGACAGGCTGCTGGCCGCGGCAAGGCGGCAGATGGGGGTGGCGGGCCTGTTTGCCGTGGCGGGCCTGGCGCTGGGGATCGTCTATCTCCTGTTCACGCCGTCGGTCTATACCGCCTCGACCGACATCCTGCTCGACGACAGCCTGACGAAATTCGCCGAGGACAAGCCGACGCCGGCGCCAGTGTCGCAGGCGGAATCGATGGTGCTGAGCGAAGTCGAGATCCTGAAATCCGCACGGCTGGCGCGGGTCGTGGTGGAGGCGCAACATCTCCAGGACAACGAGGCCTTCCTCAACCCGCCGGTTTCTCCCCTTGCCTGGGCCAAGTCGACGGTCAAAAGCGTGCTGCGCGTCTTCTCCAGCCGGCCGGTTTCCGCCGGCTCGGTCGAGAACGCCAGGATCGGCAAGGCGATGGCGCTGTTGCAGCAGAACCTCGCCGCCGAGCGGGTCGGCCGCAGCTACGTCATCTCGGTGTCCTTCTCGAACAACGATCCGAAGCTGGCGGGAGCGATTACGCGAGCCTATGCCGATGCCTATCTGTCGGACCATCTCGACGCCAATTTCGACGCCACCCAGCGCGCCACCGTGTGGCTGCAGGGGCGGCTGGACGATTTGCGCCAGCGCTCGCAGGATGCCGCGCAGGAGGTCGAGACCTATCGCGCGGCGAACGGGCTGACGGCGGCGCGCGGCGAACTGGTATCGGACCAGCAGCTTTCCGACCTCAACAGCCAGCTCATCCTGGCGCAGGCCGACACCGCCAACGCGCTGGCGCGCTACACCCAGTTCAAGTCGATCGTCGACAGCGGACCGGAGAACGCCGTCAAGAACGCCACGGTGCCGATCGAGAAGGGCAGCAGCGGCACCAATACGGCGTTGCTGACAGACCTTAGAACCCGCTATCTCGGCATGGCCAAGCGCGAGCAGGATATCTCCACCCGCTTCGGTGAAGACCATCCGCAGGCGGTGGCGTTGCGCCGCGAGGAGGCCGACGTTACCCAGCAGATATACGGTGAGTTAAAGCGGCTTACCGAAAGTTATCGCAACGAATATGAGGTAGCGAAGTCGCGCGAGGCATCGCTGCGCACCAATGTCGGCGAATTGTCCGCCCAGAGTTCAAAGTCGGGCCATTCGGGTGTGGAATTGCGCGCTCTGGAGCAGAAGGCGCAGGCGCTCGCCACGCTCTATCAGTCGTTCCTGGGACGGTATGCGGAAGCTTCGCAGCAGCGCTCGTTTCCCATCGCCGAGGCGCGCGTGATCTCGCAGGCGGGCGATCCGACCACCGCGTCCAGCCCGCGCAAGTCGATGGCGCTCGGCCTGTCCCTGGTGCTCGGCCTGTTCGCAGGTGCTGGCGCCGGCGCGCTGCGCGAATTCCGCGAGCGCTTCTTCCGCACCGCCGAAGACGTGCAGAACGCGCTCGACGTCAAGTTCCTCGGCTACCTGCCGATCGTCGGTCCGTCCTTCCGGGCCAAGGCGAACGGCGCCGGCGCGACGGACCGGACGCAGGCGCCTCGGGAAACCACCATCCCGCGCATCCTGCGCGTCGCCATCAATGCGCCGGCCTCTTCCTTCGCCGAAACGTTGCGCAACGTGAAACTGGCCAGCGACGTGGTCTTGCAGCGCAGCCCTTGCAAGGTCATCGGCTTCGTCTCCGTGCTGCCGCACGAAGGCAAGACCACCGTGGCCGCCAATTTCGCTGGCCTGCTGGCGGCGAACGGCGCCAGAACGCTGTTGATCGACGCCGATCTCAGGAATCCCGGCCTGAGCCGGAGCCTGCCGCTGGTTCCGGAGAAGGGGCTGATCGAGGCGGTCGTTGGCGGCGAGCAACGTTGGCAAAACACGCTTCTGGTCGACAGGAAGACCAAGCTCGCCATCCTGCCGACGGTGATCCGCGGGCGGTTTCCGCACAGTGGCGAACTCATCTCGGGGCCCGGCATGCGCGAACTGATCGAGTCGGCGCGGCAATCCTTCGACTATATCGTCGTCGACCTGCCGCCGCTGGGGCCGGTCGTCGACGCCAAGGCGTTCGCGCCGCTGGCCGACGGGTTCGTGCTGGTGGCCGAGTGGGGCTCCACGCCGCGCGCGCTGGTACGCTCGGCCTTGCAGGCCGAACCGCGGATCGCCGCCAAGGTGCTCGGCCTCGTCCTCAACAAGACCGACGTCAAGCAACTGCCGCGCTACGGTCTGTTCGGCAGCGCCGAACAATATCTGGATCGCTATTCCTCCTATTATGTCGAGCCGACCCAGACGACCGGCCAGCGAGCCAGCAGGAAGGAGCCGGCATGATGGCGCGGTCAGTTCGTCAGGTAGCGGCCCTTGTTTTGCCAGATGCGCAGCGCCGTCAGCCGCCCGCTGAAGAAGGCGCCGGTGTCGATGTCGACCCGCATGCCTTCGCGCCTCGCTTCATCGACCGGCGTGTGGCCATGCACGACGTAGCGCGAAAGCAGGTGCGCGGCCTTGTAGAAATCTTCGCGGATGAACACCAGGTCCCGGTCGGACTGCCGTTCGAGCGGCAGGTCCGGGCGAATGCCGGCATGCACGAACAGGAAGCCGGGCGTTTCGACCATGATCGGCAGGGAGCGCAGGAAGGCGAGGTGCGCGGCGGGGATCGCTGCCCGGATGACGTCGTCGATGCGGCGGTCGGCGCGGTAGATGTCGCGCAGGTGTTCGGGGTCGATGCCGTAGGAGAGCAGCGTCTGCCGCCCGCCCATGCCCAGCCATCCGGCACGGCCGATACGCCCTTCCAGATAGTCGAGCATGACCATCTCGTGGTTGCCGGTGAGGCAGATGCGCTCGAAGCCGGGCGGCGGCGGCGCCAGCAGATGGTCGAGCACCTGGGCGGAAGCAGGGCCGCGATCGACATAGTCGCCGACCATGACGATGAGTTTTGCGCCGGGCAGTTCCTCGGCGTCGCGCACGATGACGCGCTCGAGCGCCAGCAGTTCGTCGAGACAGCCATGGACGTCGCCGATCGCGTAGACGGCGGTGTCCTTGATGTCGAGGCGCAGGCGCGGGCGCTTTTCCCCGGTGCCTCGCCGGGCCATGCCCAACAGATCGGTCCACGCCTTCAATTGCAGGCCCTTTTTGTCATCGCCATGGTCGAGCGGCCTGCTGTGCGAGGCGGGCTGGAATGAAACCGACCGAGGAGACGACCGTGTCCATCCGCAGCTTCTTCGAGGTGCCGGCCGCGTCGCTGGACCCGGTCCGCAAGACGATGTCCGAGCGTATAAGGATCGCGCGCGGCCTTTGCATCTTCTTCATGACCTTCGTCCATATACCGCCCGGCATCGCGGACAACGTCTATGATCGCGACGCCGGCTTCTTCGATCTCGTTTACTTCGCCCTTTCGCGCATGGTGGGGCTGAGTTCCGTTTCGCTGCTCAGCGTCGTCTCCGGCTATTTCATCGTCTCGAGCCTTGCCAAGATCGGGACAGGCTCCCTTTTCCTGTCGAAATTGAAGACGCTGGTGGTGCCGCTGGCGGCCTGGAATCTCCTCATGCTGGCCTTGCTTACGGTTTATGGGCTGTTGCGCGGCAAGTGGCAGGACATGCCGGGCTTCACCGTGCCGGGCATGGCCGACGCGCTGTTTGCGCTCACCCAATGGCCGCTTGACGTGCCTTTGTGGTTTCTTCGCGACCTTTTTGTCTGCTGCCTGTTTTCCCCGCTCCTCTATGTCGCGCTGAAACGGGTTCCCATCGCTACGATCCTGCTGCTGTTCGCCTATACGCTGTTCGGCGAGGACCTTTATGTGCTGCAACGGCCGCAACTCATGCTGTTCTTCGCGCTCGGCATGTGGCTGCGCATTTCCCGCACGGCCGAGTCCTCCGTCGACGCCATGGCGCGTCGGCTCGTCCCCGGCCTGATCGTTATGGTTGGCCTGTACCTGGCGCTCAGGCTGGCGAACGTGCTGTTCGGGGAAATGGACGACACGCTCCGGCTGACGCTGGACACCCTGCTGCGCATCACCATGGCGGCGGGGTTCTGGCTGCTGACCGGCCTGATCCGCCGCTCGCGCCTGGCCGCCGGGTTTGTCTGGTTCGAGTCTTACGCCTTCTTCCTGTTTTGCAGCCACGCGATCCTGTTTCACTTCGCCGCCATCGTCTTCCGCCGCTTCTTCGGCGATTACGGCAGCGACCTGTTTGCGGTCACTTTCTTCGTGCTGCCCTGCCTCGCCGTGATCTGTGCCGTGATCGGGTTGCAGGTCATCAGCCGGTCGAGGACGCTGCTTTTCCTGTTCAACGCCGGCCACGGCATCGAGCCCTTGCGCAAGCCCGCCGGGCGCGATGCGCAAGCCGCCCGGACACGGGTGGGCTAGGCCATGGCGAGCGTCACCACACGGCTGATCAAGGGAAGCCTGTGGCTCACCCTTGCGCGCGCCATCGTCAACGCGCTGGCGGCACTCAGCACCTTCGTGCTGGCGTGGAACCTGACGCCGTCCGACTTCGGCGTGGTGGCGCTGGGCATGACCATCCTTGTGATCGTTTCCACCGTGACGGAACTTTCATTGGCGGAGGCGCTCATCCGCCACGAGGCGCCCACGGAATCGCATTTCAGCGCCGCCTGGACGCTCAACGCCACGCGGGGATTGCTGCTTGCCCTGTTGTTCGCCGCAGTCGCCTGGCCTGTCGCGCGCCTGTTCGACGAACCAAGGCTAGTCGGCATCATGCTGGCGCTCGGCCTTGGCGTGCTGATGAGCGGGCTTACCAATCCGCGCCGCATCATGCTCCAGCGCGACCTGGTCTTCTGGCAGGAATTCGTGCTCGCCGTGTCGCAGAAGCTCACCGGCTTCATCGCCGCCGTTGCGATTGCCGTCATCTATCACAGCTACTGGGCGCTGGTGATCGGCACGTTGGTCTCGCAGGCCACCAACGTCGTCGTTTCCTACCTCGTGCTGCCGTTCCGGCCGAGGATCACCTTCCGCCACATGCGGGAGTTCTTCTCGTTCTCCGCCTGGCTGACGGCCGGCCAGATCGTCAACACGCTGAACTGGCGCTTCGACTATCTGCTGGTCGGCAAGATGCTCGGTGGCACGGCCTTGGGCTATTATTCGGTCGGCTCCAATCTCGCCATGATGCCGACGCGCGAGGCGACAATGCCGCTCACGCAGACGATCTATCCCGGCTTCGCCAGCATCCAGCATGATCCCGCGCGGCTTGCCGCGGCCTACCAGCGGGCGCAGGCGCTGCTCACCGCCGTGGCGCTGCCGGCCGGCATCGGCGTGGCCGTCATCGCCGATCCGCTGGTGCGCCTGGCGCTCGGCGAGAAATGGGCGCCGATCATCTTCATCATTCAGGCGCTGGCCTCGGTGTTCGCGCTGCAGACCTTGGGTTCGCTGGTGCAGCCGCTCGGCATGGCCAAGGGCGAAACGCGGCTCCTGTTCATGCGCGACACGCAGATGCTGCTTGTCCGCGTGCCGATCATGATCGCCGGCCTGATGCTTGCCGGCCTTCCGGGCGTCGTCATCGGCCGGGTGTTCACGGGGCTGTGCAGCGCCGTCGTCAATATGGTGCTGGTGCGGCGTCTCATCGGCGTCACGGTGCGCAAGCAGCTCGCGGCCAACCTGCGCGCGCTGGCGAGCGCTGCCGTGATGGCCGCCGGTGTCGCTGTCGCCTCCACTTATCTCGCCCACACCGCCCACACCGCCGACAAGCCGATGCTGGCGCTGCAACTGGCGACGCTGGTGGCGCTCGGCGGCTTCCTCTACTGCGCCGCGTCCTTTCTTCTTTGGGAAGCGATGGGACGACCGCAAGGGCCGGAGACGGACGTCCAGACCATACTTGGAAAAATGCTCGCAAAGCTGCGGCCGGCCTGAGGATCGCTCGAACAATGGAGAGAAAAATGGC
The DNA here is from genome assembly GCF_054489405.1 of Mesorhizobium sp. A623. NCBI lineage: Bacteria > Pseudomonadati > Pseudomonadota > Alphaproteobacteria > Hyphomicrobiales > Phyllobacteriaceae > Mesorhizobium > Mesorhizobium sp. A623. Next base: position 52,591 of record NZ_JBTMXB010000010.1, on the reverse strand, counting down.
ATTGGAATCCCGCTTGGCGCTGATCGCAAGATTGCAGGCCACTATCCACGGCTGCCTGAAAACCCATATTTCGTCGGACGAGCCGGTGGCCATCCTCGACTTTCCGGACATCCGCAATTGCGGCGATTCCGCCATCTGGCTGGGCGAGATGGCCTACCTCAAGGCCCACTACGGCAAGCGGCCGGCCTATGTGTCGCGCATGGACGACTTTTCCGCCGAAGACCTCGAACGGGCGATGCCGGCGGGGCCGATCTTCATTCATGGCGGCGGCAATTTCGGCGATATCTGGGGCGCGCACCAGGATTTTCGCGAGCGCGTGCTGGAACGGTTCCCGGATCGCGCCGTCATCCAGTTTCCGCAATCGATCCATTACCAATCCGCTCGGCGGATCGAGGAAAGTGCGCGCGCCATCGGACGGCATCGCAATTTCACGCTTCTGGTGCGCGACGAGGAATCGAAAGCTTTCGCCGAAAAACATTTCGACTGCGCGGTCGATCTCTGCCCCGACATGGCGTTCGCGATCGGACCGGTCGCGCCCACGCCTGCCGAATTCCCGGTGCTGGCGATGTTGCGGGCGGATCGCGAGAAGGCGGGTGATGCCGATCTGTCGGCCTGGCCCGACCTGCCGGTCGAAGACTGGATCTCCGAATCGGCTGCCAGCGTGCGTGCTGCCAAGGCACTCGGTGCGGCATCTGCGCTGCTTGCGCTAAAACCGGCGGAACGGCGGCTGGCCAAGCTCGACGCGGCCGCGCATAACCGCTTCCGACGCGGCATCCGCCAGATCTCACGCGGACAGGCCATCGTCACCGACCGCCTGCATGTCCATATCTGCTCGCTGCTCATCGGCCGGCCGCACGCCGTGCTCGACAACAGCTACGGCAAGGTGCGGCGCTTCATGGCCGCGTTCTCCGGCGGAACCGACCTGTCCCATATGGCCGCGTCGCTCGACGACGGCATTTCCTGGGCGCGTCAGCGGGCCGATGTGAAGGCGGCGGCATGATGACGGAGGATCGGATGAGCCTGCTGACCTTCATCATTCCCGTCCGCCATCAGGACAATGCGCGCGACTGGGGCCTGCTCAAGGCGAACCTCGCCCAGACCGTCGCCTCGATCTCGGGCCAGACGCACGACGACTGGCGCGGCATCATCGTGGCGAACGAGGGCGCCGACCTGCCGGACCTGCCTGCGCGTTTCGGCGTCGTGCGCGTCACCTTTCCGCCCAACGACCTGCATGAGATAGACAGGGCCGACGTCGAGGCCGTGTATGAGGCTTTCCGTGCCGACAAGGGCCGCCGCGTGCTCGCCGGCATGCTCGCCGCCCGCGACAGCCGTTTCTTCATGATCGTCGACGACGACGATTTCGTCAGCGCCCGCATCGCCGGTCATGTGGCGCAAAACCCCGATGCCAACGGCTGGACCATCGAGCGCGGCTATATCTGGGACGACGGCGGCAGGCTGCTGCTGGGCTATGACGGGTTCAACCATCTGTGCGGCACTTCGCTGATCGTGCGTCGCGACCTCTACGGCCTGCCGATGCGGTTCGAGGACGCCTCGCTCGACTGGATCAAGTCGATGCTCGGCAGCCATGTCCGCATCGCCGACATTCTTGCCGGGCGCGGCGCGCCGCTTCGCCCGCTGCCGTTTCGCGGCGCTGTCTATCGCGTCGCCCATCGCGGTTCGCATAGCAAGGCGCCCAGCCTCGTGAAAAAGTATTTTCTCAGCCGCGAGGCGCTGCGGCGGCCACGGCGCCTGCTGCGCCATCTGGCTCGCCTGCGGCTGGTCGGCGACGATGCCCGACGTGAGTTCTTCGGCACGCCGGCGAGGAGCCCGGTGCACTCGATCCGCGCAAAGCCCTGAACCGGCGTGCCGACGCGGGTGAGAAAAACGCTCCTGACAAAACCGGGTTGACCGCCAACCTTGATCGCCCAGATTGTGAAGGCGGGCGGGTCAGGCAGGAGAAACACCATGCCCAAAACCACCATCGCCCTATTGGCTCTCTTTGCCGCAGCGTTCGTAGGCATCGACCGCCCATTGGCCGAAGAGCCTACAGCCGCCCAGCGCATGTCGGAACCAGGCCCTTTGGAACAGATGCTCGCAAAGCAGACCGGCACGTGGGATGTCGTCGCGAGCCTTTGGACAGCACCAGGAGCCCAGCCGATCGTCGCTCGCGGGCTGGTTGCCGAACGCACCATGATCGGGCCGATCCTGCAGGAAATCATGAAGCCGGCGCCAGGCGGCACTACGCCCGATTTTACCCGGATCGACTATCTCAATTTCGACAGGGTCGAGGGCCGCTGGAAATATGTCTCCATGGATACCCGCTTTCCCGTCAGCATCATGCCTGCGCGCAGCTTCGGCCCTGCGATAGACGGCAAGATTGATGTCCAGTTCGAACCGCAGGGATTTGTCGGTTTCGGCCCTGAAGTCGAAGGGCGCTTCATGGTTTCCGACATGGCGATCTCCAGTTCCGACGTCGACCACATGCTGAAGGAACAGCACGTGATGATGGCCAACGGCACGGGGAAAAGCTGGCTGTTCGTCCGGTATGAATACACGCGCCGCCCTTGATTGTTGAAGGCCCGCCTTGCGCGTACCTGCAGCGACGCAAACGGTCAGCGAGATCTGCTCCCGCCGGGGATGGGGCCGAAGGTACTCGACGGGGGGCTGAAGAGGCGCCGCATGAACGTGTCGAGGGTCGCGGATGTCGTCGCCACCAGTATCGATGCACCGACCACGGCGGGCAAAAGAAGCGGATAGGGGATCAGGTCCACGACGCCGGCGCTGACCAGCGCCATGACGATCAGCCCGTGCAGGAGATAGATCGACAGCGAACGCTCGCCGAACCAGGCGAGCACCGTCGAACGGCTTGGCACCAGGGCGCAAAAGCCCAGCACCCCGGCCAGGCTCAACGACAGCACCAGTAGCCGGCCGAGCCCCGGATAGGCCGGGAAGGGCGGCGCACTGTCGTAGTCACGGCTTCCCGTCAGCACCGAGCCGTCCAAACCGTTCAGCCACCATACCGTCACCATCAGCATGGAAAGCCCGAACAGGCAGGAAAAGGCGAGGCGGTAACGCCCGGCCAACGCCACCAATTGCGCGCCGTAGAGATGACCGAGCACGAAGAAAGGCAGGAAATAGATGGTGCGAGCCGCGCTCAGAGCATAGCCGACCGCATCGTCGTAACCGACGAAGATGGCGCCCAGAAGCGCCACCGACAGCCCAATGGGAGAGGCGAACAGCGGCAGCAGGATGCGCCAGCCAATCAAGCTGGCGATAAACCACAGCAGCCAGTAGGGCGTCAGCGGCGAATAGCTGTACCAGCCGGTGAGTTGGCCCGCGCCGAGATAAATGATCTGGAAGACCACCAGCGGGAAGAACAGCGTCCATGCGATGTTCTGGTAGTCGCGGCTTTTCAATGTCTCGCGCGCGAAGATGCCGGACAGGAAGACGAACAGGGGCATATGGAAGGCGTAGATGTCGGTATAGAGCGTCTGGAGCAAGGCTGACTGCCCGGACGGTCTTTCGATCAGATGGCCAAAGACCACGAGCAGGATACCTGCTCCCTTCAGCGCATCGATATGGCCGTTACGGCCACTTCCGGCTGTATTCATTCCATAACCGCTCCATGGGTCGACCTGTTCGAGGTAATGCACCGAGCGGCAATGCACACCCCTGCGCCGGCCCGCGATCGGCCATCGGGCTGGCTGATCCAGCCGGCACCCGAGGCGGCAACCCTTGCTGCCCAAGCGTTGCGTCGCCATGCCGTGCGCCGCAAACGGTGCGATCAAAAAGGATGAAAGAGCGGTCCCGAACGTGACCAACCGGGGGTTGACTCGCTCGCTGCGATCAAGCGGCATGGATGCAATGCCAGGCCCTGAAAGAGCTTGCTTTTGGAGAAGGCGCGATGGCTCAAAAGAGATCGATCTTGTGCTTCGGCGATTCACTCACCTGGGGCTGGGTTCCGGGGAGGGAGGGGTCGCCGGCCTCTCGCTATCCGTATGAACAGCGCTGGACGGGCGTGATGGCGTCCCATCTCGGTGCCGCTTATGATGTCATCGAGGATGGCGTCAGCGCACGTACCACGAGCGTTGATGATCCCGACGACCCTCGGCTGAATGGCAGCGCCTGTCTGCCGGCTTCGATCGCCAGCCACCTGCCGCTCGATCTGGTGATCCTTCTTTTGGGGACGAACGACATCAAGACATTTTACAATCGAACGCTCCATGACATCACCTGTGGGATGGCCAAACTGGTCGAACAGGTGCTCACAAGCGGCATCGGTACGCCCTATCCGGCTCCGAAGTGCCTTGTGGTTGCTCCCCCACTGCTGACGCCGACGCAGCAACCCTATTTCCAGCGCCTGTTCGGCAGCGGGTATGAAAAGTCGGCAGTGCTTGGCAAGCAGTATAGGGACATGGCAGAGTCTATGAACTTGGATTTCCTGAATGCCGGTGATTTCATCACCACCGATGGCTGCGACGGCATCCATTTTACCGTCCAGAACAATCTGGATCTCGGCAAGGCCATCGCCGACAAGGTCGCAGGCATCTTTGAGGGCCATCCGGCGCGGAAGGCCGGTACGCCTCTGTAGAATTGGTAAGAAGTGCAGCCGTTACACGCTGACCACCAGGGATGTTGGTTTTCGAGCGACGTCATTGTGGTGTTCTCGCCCAATCTCGCCTATCAAACACGGGGCATTTTCTCTCAGGATCATCATGGTAAATCCGACACGTCGACCGACAAATCCAATCACTGCTGCTGAAGCAGTCTTCAAGCCGATCAAAAAGCCGGTCCCACAGGCGCGCGAATCCCCGGCTGTCCCAAATGTGAGAGAGCTTGTCTCAATCCGGATCGATAGAGCTGTGCTGGATCATTTCCAGGAGAACGGCCCGGGCTGGCAGGATCGGATCAACGATGCTTTGCGGGATGCCGTGGCCAAGTGATCTTGCCGAAGGCAAGCGGTCCTACGGCGTATTCGAGATTGGTGCGCGGCTTATGGGCGCCTAGCTTAAGGCAGCCTTAAGGTTGACCGGATTTGTGCGCTGAACTCCAGCCTTGCTCCAGGGAACGCACCGAGAGTTTCTTGCCATCGTGAAGAAAACAGCCCGCTCGGCCGAGCCGCATAATCGGCATGGAAATAACTTCTTAACCAAGATGCTATTCATCCTCATGGTGCGGGCGGGGTGATCGCCGGGTCCCCGATAAACGCCAGAACACCGGCAACCTGAGCAAGGTGTAAACTTGTTTGAGAGCGAACAAAACGCGCAAAGCCGCTTCCATGGCTGGATACGATTTCCGGCCATCCTGATAGCGCTTCTATGCCTGGGCGTTACCAGCGCGGTCGCGGAAACGCGCGCCCTGAAGATCCATCACCTGCATACGGGCGAGAAGGCCGAGATCGTTTTCAAGCGCAATGGGCGCTACGATCAGGCGGGCCTGAAGAAGATCAATGTCATCCTGCGCGATTGGCGCCGCAACGAGCCGATCAGGATGGACCCGCGCCTGATCGACCTGGTCTGGCAAGCCTATCGCGCCAGCGGTTCGAGAGGCTACATCAAGGTGGTCAGCGGCTACCGCGCGCCTGCGACGAACGCGATGCTGCGCAGCCGCTCGAAGGGTGTCGCCAAGACGAGCCAGCACATGGTGGGCAAGGCGATGGACTTTTTCCTGCCCGACGTGCCGCTGAAGAAGTTGCGCGACATCGGCTTGAAGATGCAGGCCGGCGGGGTCGGCTACTACCCGAGGTCCGGTTCGCCTTTCATCCATCTCGATGTCGGCAATGTGCGCCATTGGCCGGGTATGAGCCGCAAGGAACTGGCCGGTCTGTTCCCCAACGGCAAGACGCTGCATGTGCCCAGCGACGGCAAGCCGCTGCCGGGCTACAATCAGGCACTTGTCGCCTACAATTCAAGACAGGCGAGCGGTGCTCCCGCCATCGCGCTGGCAAGCGTCGGCGGTAATCAGGGCAAGAAGCGCGGTCTGCTGGCGGCGCTGTTTGGCGGTGGCGGCGAAGACGAGGCGGATGATGTCGCCGATGTCGCCAGCGCCGCCCCCGTGCCACGCAAGACGGTCAAGGCGGCCCCTGAGCCGAAGGTGGTGGAACCGGCACCGCAGCCGGGCATCGCCATCGTTTCGCCGGACAAGGCGCAGCGCACCGAAATCCCCGTGATGGTGGAGCAGGCGCCCGAGGCGAAGCCGGAAGCGCCCGAAACCATCGTTGCAGCGCTGACGGGACACTCCGTTCCGCTGCCGGAATTCGCGCCGCGCCGGACTGCCGAGGCGACAGTCGCGACACCTGCGCCGACCCCTCAAAACATGCCGTTCGGCATTGCTGAGCCTTCGCCGGCCCCGGTGGAAATGGCGCTTGCCGGTCCGGTCCCGACCGTCGTGCCGTTCGACCAGGCTAATGCCGCGCCGGCTCCTGCCGCATTGGACAGGGTGGCCATCAACATTCCGCTGCCGACGAAGCGACCCGACTATCGGGCAACCCCGATCGGTGCACCGGAAGCGCTCAAATCTCCCGATGCGGTCGGCGCGTTGCTGGCGATGAACCAATCCGACGATGAGCTGGCCGACGATGAACTGGACCGCCTGTCCGGCCAGTTGGTTTCAACGCCCGTAGCAGCGTCCGTATCGGTGCCGGTGCCGACTTCGGCCGATCGTGTCAGGACCAGCCCTAAGGCGGGTCGTGTCGAGCAGCGGGGCCAACAACTTGCCGCTGCGCCAGTCGTCGTGCCGGCCCCGCAGTTGCAGGCAAGCTATTGGCCGCTTGAGGTCGATCGCGGCGTCACCGGGGCTATCGCGTCGGCCGATGCACCGCGCCTGTCCGCCAACTTCATCCGCACCGCGCCACTTCAGGCCTATGTCGAAGGCTTCACCCCGGACCGCACCGCGGTCGACCACAAGCGGTTCACCGGCACGGCGGTCAATTTCCTGCCTATCGCCCGTTTCAATTAAGGCCAGTCGCGCGCGGAGCTGAACGCGCACGACTGGTAGAAGTTGGATTACCCGGCGCGCGCGCCGGCAATCGCTTCCGTCAACGCCTTCTCGTCCATGACGCCGTGGAACAGCTTGGTGCCGACGATGAAGGAAGGCGTGCCGCCGAAGCCGAACGCGTTGGCCTGGTCCATGTTGCGGGCCAGAATTCCGTCGATGCGGGTCTGATCCTTCTTGAACGACGCCTGCATCACGGCCGGATCGAAGCCCGCGTCCTTAAGTGCTGCGTCTATCTGCTTATCGGTCAGCCGTGCCTTGGTCGCCATCAGGGCATCCATGGCTTTTTCATAATCGCCGCCGGTTTGCGCCAGGACGAGGCTTGCGGCGTGGACCGAAGGCGCACCGAAGATCGGCCAATCCTTCATCACCAGCCGCACATTGCCGTCCCGCTTCACCACCTTCATCAATTCGGCATGGCCCCGCTTGCAGTAGGGGCACTGGTAGTCGAAATATTCGACGATGGTGACATCGCCCTTCGGATTGCCGAGCGCGGGAATTTCCGCATCGAATAGAACTTCTTCCACGGATGGATAGTTCTGCGCATTGGCGAAGGCGGCGGGCAGCGCAAGGGCTGCTGCGCCGGCGGCGGATGCGGTCAATAGCTGGCGTCTGTTCAGCATGTCAGATTTCTCCCTTTCCGGATTGTTCGGGGCCAAGCACCACCACGCGCGAACCCTTCGGCACGCGCTTGTGCAGGTCGACGATGTCCTGGTTGAGCAGGCGGATGCAGCCCGACGACACCGACTTGCCGATCGACCATTGCTCGTTGGTGCCGTGGATGCGGTAGAGCGTGTCCTGGCCGCTCTTGAAGAGATAGAGGGCGCGGGCGCCGAGCGGGTTCTTCAGGCCGCCTTCCATGCCGCCGGCCAATTTTTCGTAACGCTCGGGATTGCGCTTGATCATGTTGGGCGTCGGCGTCCAACGCGGCCATGAGGCCTTGCGCAATATGTCGGCGTCGCCTTCATATTCGAGACCGGACTTGGCGACGCCGACGCCGTAGCGCATCGCCTTGCCGCCCTCCATCACCAGATAGAGGTAACGCGCATGCGGATCGACGACGATGGTGCCGACCGGCTCCTTGGTCGCGTAGTCGACGACCTGCCGCAGATTGCTCTTCTTCATCTTGGACACGTCAATGGCCGGAATGAGCGTGCCGTTGTCGTCTATGGCGCCATACATGCTGACATAGCCGGGATCGGGCGCCAGCGCCGCCTTCAGCTTGGCGGTACTGACCGGAGACGTTGTCGAACACGCCGTCATCAGAAGCGGGGCTGCCGCCACCAGGAGGATGCGCGCCAGAAGGGCGCGGCGATTGGGGTGGGTTTCAAGGGTTGGCAAGCGTGTCTCCTGAATGGCCGCTGTTCAAGCGGGTTATGTTGGATTGAAGGATTTCCCTGGATATTTCGCCGTGATGGGCGTGTTTCAAAACTCCATCGGCACCGATGAAAAGGGTCATCGGCAGGCCGATGGCGCCGTAGTGACGGGACAGTTCGGAAAACGGGTCGAGGATTGCCGCGGGCAGGTCGAGTTTTTGCGCGGCGAGATAACCGGCTACCCGGCCGCGTCCTTCGCCCTGATTGGCGAAGAAGAAGTCCGCATTTGTCGTCGTTGCCGCAACATCGGCCATCATCGGCAGCTCGCGGCGGCAGGGCGGGCACCAGCTTGCCCACAGGTTGACCACCATCGGCTTGCCTGAGCTGTTTTCCAGCGAGACCGGCGCGCCCGTCAAGGACTGGTAGGTGCCAGCGGGAAGCGGCAGGGCATTCGCGCCGCCCGTCAATTGCCACGTGACGTTCCAGACGACCAGCGATAGCGCCAGCGGCAGCAGCGCCCACAGGCGCTGGCGCGCGTCGGTCAGGACCAGCACTAGCGTCAGCGCGACAGCGCCGGCACCCGCAGGCCAGAAGAACCCGCCCTGCCAGAAGGCCAAGATGCGCAACGGCTCCTGGATAAAACTTTGCCAATGGATGGCGACATGGCCAAGGCGTGCTGCCACGATGCCGCCGACCACCACCCACCACGACCAGCGATGGAAGGCGGGATCGACCCGGCGCGCCAATATGCCGGTGACGATGGAAAACAGGAAGATGGCGAGCACGACCGCGAAACGGTCGGCGGCCAGAACCAACGGGCCTATCGACACGGCACCCATCAGATATCGCCCGTGATGACGGCCGACCGCGTCAGGTTTTGGACCGTCACGTCGCCGATAAGGCGGGTTCCGGCCGCCTCGCGGCTGGCGCGGTCGAAGAAGACCATCGTCGGCGGACCGGCGACATCCAGCTTTTGCATCAGCTCGGTGTTCTGCTTGGTCAGGTCGGAAAGATCGGCCTTGATCAGCGTGAAATCGCCGAGCCCCGCGCGTACCGTCGTGTCGGTCAGTACCGAGCGCTCGATGCTGCGGCAGGTGACGCACCAGTCCGCCGTGAAATAGACCAGCGTCGGTTTGGTGTCCTTCGAACTGTCGAGCCTCGCCTGCAAGTCGCCCGTCGAGTTGGTATCGGAGAATACGAGTGCGCTACCGGCTGCGGTCGACCCGCCGGTGAAGGCCGCCAGCGGTTTGAGCGGATTGGCGCCGCCCGAAGCCGCGCCGACCATTAGGATGACGCCGTAGATCAGGCTGGTCGCACCAAGCGCGCGGGCCGTGACACGTGTGCCTGCCCATTTGGCGCTGAAGAAAAAGCTGGCGACGCCGATCAATAAGGCTGCCCACAGCGCGAGGTCCAGCCCGGCAGGCAACAGCGGCGTCGCCATCCATATGGCCGAGCCCAGGAACCCGAAGCCGAACAGGCGCTTGGCGTTCTCCATCCAGGCGCCGGCCCGAGGCAATGCCCCGCCGCCCATAGTGGCAAGCACGATCAGCGGGATGCCCTTGCCGATGCCGAGCGCAAACAGCGCAGCAGCACCCAGTGCGACATTGGCGCTTTGGCCGATATAGAGCAGCGCACCGGCCAAGGGCGCGGTGACGCAGGGGCCGACGATGAGCGCGGAAGAGAAGCCGAGTACGGCAGCTGAGCGCTTCGAGCCACCGCCGCCGCCCGTCCGGGCGACGATGGCGTTGGTCCATGCGCTTGGCAATTGCAGCTCGAACAGGCCGAACATCGACAGGGCAAGCACGGCGAAGATGACGGCGACGACGCCGGCGGTGATGGGCGATTGCAGCGCCATCTGCAGGTTCTGGCCCGACCATCCGGCAACCGCGCCTAGAAGGGCGAAGGCGATAGCCAGAAACACCACATAGATGGCTGAGAGCAGGAAGCCGCGTCGTGGCGTCAGCCGGTCGCCCTCGCGCGCCAAAGTGGCCGCGAGGATCGGATACATCGGAAACACGCAAGGCGTGAAGGCAAGCGCTAGCCCGAACAGCAGGAACGAGGCAATGACGAAGACTGTGCCGCCCCGCTCCAGCAGCGACGGCACCAGCCCCTGCTCCTGCGCGATAGCGAAGGTGCGTGGCGTCGAGGAGGACACTGCGCTTTCGTTAGGCGGCGCGGCCGCATCTTCGATCGCCCATTGCAGCATTGGCGCGCCGCCATCGGCATAGGGGTCGCTCACCGCCAAGGTAACGGCATCGATGATGCGCGTTTCCGGCCGGTAGCAGATGCCGTCCACCTGGCAGCCCTGATAGACGAGTTCGACCGTGCCCGTACCTTGCGTCGGCATGGAAGCCACCGCGCGGCCGTAATAGACCTCCATCGGCCCGAAATTGGGATCGTCCTGCTGCGTGCCGGTCGGTGTTTCGACCTTCACATCCTCGCCATCAGCGCCCTTGGCCTTGATATGGTCCCGGTAGAGGTAGTACCCATCGGCGATAGTCCAGTCGAGCTGGACTGTTCCGTCCGGCGCGCCCGACACATGGAGACGGAAGGCTTCGTTGGCGGGAAGCGGCTCAGCGAGTGCGGCGGTGCAACATCCAACAAATACCAGAATTGCCAGTAAAGCTCTCATACCTGTCCTTGGTGCCCATTTGGGTCGGGGCGGCGCGCGTCGAGGGGCGCTTGCCGGCCGGGGCGATCTCCCTGCATCAGCTTAAGGCAGCCTTAAGCCTCGGCTGTAGATTGGCGCGAAAAGGCGGCGAAGGCGGACGATGCGTATCCTTGTAGTCGAAGACGATCCGATGTTGCTGGACGGGCTGACCGTTGGCCTGGGGTTGGCAGGTTTCACCATCGATCCGGTGTCGAGCTGCGCCGATGCGTCCGCTGCGATCGCCGCTCAACGCTATGACGCCATCGTGCTCGACCTGATGCTGCCGGACGGTTCGGGGCTGGATGTGCTGGCATCGTTGCGCGGCAAGAAGGATTTGACGCCTGTGCTGCTGCTGACGGCGCGCGATCAAATTTTGGACCGCATCGCCGGCCTGGACGCCGGCGCCGACGATTATGTCGGCAAGCCGTTCGATCTCGATGAACTGGCGGCCCGGCTTCGGGCGGCGGTGCGCCGTGGCACGGGTCGCGCCACGGCCTCGCTGGAATGGCGCGGCGTCGTGCTCGACCCTGCCGACAAGACCGCCGTGAAGGGCGATGCTCCCGTCAAGCTGACGCGGCGCGAATTCGCGGTGCTTCAGGCGCTGATGGAACGGCCAAGCGCGACCGTCTCCAAGGCCGCGCTCGAGGACACGCTCTATGGCTGGCAGGAGGAGGTGGAGAGCAACGCCGTCGAGGTGCACATCCACCATTTGCGCAACAAGCTGGGGTCCGACTTCATCAAGACGGTACGCGGCTTCGGCTACCGGCTGTCGGAGGGAGGTGCATGACTTCCATCCGAAGCCGGCTCATCACCATCCTGATCGGCACGACCGGGCTCGTCTGGCTGCTGGCCGCGATCTGGATTTACCAGGGCACCCGCTCGGAGGTTGAGCATGTGCTCGACGCGCGGCTGACGGAAGCCGCCCGCATGGTGAATTCGCTGCTGACCGACCAGCGCATCGAACTGGCGATGACGCAGGGCGAGGGCGGCGCCTCTACTGTGCCCGGCTTTGTCGAGCATCCCTATGAGCGCCAGCTTTCCTGCCAGATCTGGTCGCTCAACGGCCAGCTTGTCGGCCGCTCGGAGAATGCACCCGAGGGGAAGCTCAGTTCGGCCGGCGAAGGCTTTTCCGAAACCAACATCGATGGCGAAACCTGGCGCGTCTATACGGTCGAAAATGCCGGGCTTGGCGTCCGGGTCATGGTCGGCGACAGCGTTCGCATTCGTGACCGCCTCGTCGGCGATGTCGTCAAGGGGCTGGTGCTGCCGGGCGTTCTCATCTTGCCGATCCTCGCCGGCATGATCTGGCTCAGCGTCAGGCGCGGCCTCTCGCCGCTCAACATGATGGCGGATACGCTCTCGAAGCGCGCGGCCAACGATCTGCGCGAATTGCCCGCGACGGGCCTGCCGAAGGAGATCGCGCCCGCCGTCAATGCGCTCAACGGTCTATTCAAGCGGGTCGAGGAGGCGCGCGAGCGCGAGCGCAGTTTTACCGCCTTTGCCGCGCACGAATTGAAGACCCCGCTCGCCGGCCTGAAGACGCAGGCGCAGATCGCGCTGGGCAGCAGCGACCGCCAGGTTCACGCCAACGCCTTGCGCCAGATTTCCGCCGGCGTCGACCGGACCGCCCGGTTGGTCAAGCAGTTGCTCGACCTCACCTCGCTCGAGGCGAGCGACACCGAACCCGTTCTCGTGCCGGTCGACGTGAAAGCGCTGGTCGACGCCGCCGTTGCGGAATTGAACTCTCTGCGATCCGTGAAGGTTGAGGTGGTAGGGGGAGACGATGAGAAGATGACGGCCGAGCCGCATTTCCTAACGCTGGCCGTACGCAACCTGCTGGAAAACGCCATCAACCATTCACGGGAAGGCGGCTTCGTTACCTGCCGCATCGTGCAGTCGGATGCAAAGTTGACGGTGTGCATCGAGGATGACGGCCCCGGCGTGCCGGAGGCGGAACTGTCGCGCGTAACGGAAAAATTCTTCCGTGGCCGCAACAAGTCATCCACCGGAAGCGGGCTGGGACTGGCCATCGCCGAGATCGCCATGGCGCGGATCGGCGGCGAGATGCGCTTTCGAAACCGCCAGCCGCACGGTTTTAGCGCCACGCTGATCATGCCGTTCGAGAAAGCCTCGACATGATCAGCCGCCGTATTTTCCTGGCGGGTGTTTTTGCCCTTACCGCACCCGCCACGGCGCAAGCTGCGCGCCCACCCAGCTTGCAAGAGATCCTGTTCGACCCGGCACTTCCCGTGCTTGGAAACCCTAATGGCGATGTCAGCATCGCCGAGTTCTTCGATTATATGTGCCCATCCTGCAAGGCGCTGCATCCGCATCTAAAGCGGCTGGTCGCGGAGGATGGCGGCATTCGCCTGGTCATGAAGGATTGGCCGATCAACGGCGATCTCGCCGAATACGCGTCGCGCATGACGCTGGCGTCGGTTCATATGGGCGTCTACGCCAAGACTTATGCGGCACTCATGGCGCTGGAGGGCGGTCTGTCGGCGAAGCGTATCGACGATGCGATGCGCGCTCAAGGCGTCGATGTCGGCAAGGTCCGCGACATGCTGGACATCCACCTTGGCTCGATCGACGCCTTGCTTGCGCGCAACCGGGCACATGCAAGGGCACTGAAATTGCCTGGAACGCCGGGCTTTATCGTGGGCAACAGGCTATTCCGACGGGTAATCAGCCTCGAAGAGCTGAAGACGGTAGTTGCGCAGGTTCGCGGCTCCAGTCGATCATGAGGCTGCCCGGTCTACGCCTTGTCGTGCCTTGATCGCAGGCCGTCGACAAAGACGTCCACGAGGCGGATGACGGTGTGTTGCCAGCCGGGCTGCTCTCGCGTGTAGCACATGCCGATCACCGCTCGCATCACGTCCTCCGGCACGATGTCGTCGCGGATCTGGCCGGCGGCGACGGCTGCCGCCATCAGGTCGCTCGCGGAGCGGACCAGCCGCGCAAGGGAATCGGCGTAAAGCTCGGTCGAACTGCCTGCGGCCGGCGCCAGCGCGGCCAGCATGCCCTTCTTGGTGGCAACCATGCCGATACTGGCGTGGAGCCAGTGGCGCAGCGCTTCCAGCGGCGTTTTCTCGGCGGCGAGCGTCACGGCGAGATCGACAAGCTGATCGACTTCGCGCTGGTAAACGGCCTGAAACAGCGCCTCGCGCGTCGGGAAATGGCGATAGAGCGTACCAATGCCGACCCCGGCCGTGCGTGCGACAGCCTCGAGGCTGGCATCCGCGCCGCCGGCGCTGAACACCTCACGCGCCGCGCCAAGCAGCCGTTCCCGGTTCCGCAGCGAATCCGCGCGCGGTTTTCGATTTGCCTTTTGCGGCTGCTGTCCCATCTTTCCTGCAATCCCCATTTTTATCTTGCAAAACGGAGGGACCCTCCGTATAAAGCATTTGGAAGACCGATGCGACCCTCCATCTCGCGGTGTGGCTCTCTGCCCTTCAAAGGGCGCCCCGCCTGCCTCGCACAGCCGGCCCCATTGCGTCGATCCATATCTGAGACATAGCCGATCGGAGCAACCATGGCTCTGTCCATCAGCCTTACTGTCAATGGCGTGCACAAGCACGTCATGCTCGAAGATCCAAGGGTGACGCTACTCGACCTGCTGCGCGAACGGCTCGACCTGACCGGAACCAAGAAAGGCTGCGACCGCGGCCAATGCGGTGCCTGCACGGTGCTGGTCGACGGGCGGCGGATCAATGCGTGCCTTGCACTGGCCGTCAGCTTTGACGGCGCGGATGTACTGACCATCGAAGGGCTGGCCGTCGATGGCCGGCTCGATCCGGTCCAGGCCGCGTTCATCGCCCATGACGGTTTCCAGTGCGGATACTGCACGCCTGGCCAGATCATGAGCGCGGTGGGTCTTATCCGCGAGGGCGAGGCCGGCAACGACCCGGAGCGCATTCGTGAAGGCATGAGCGGCAATCTGTGCCGCTGCGGTGCCTATGCGGGAATCGTCGAGGCCGTGCTCGATGCGCATCTGTCCAGCGAAAAACAACGGAGCGTGGCATGAACCTGTTCGACTATATCAGGCCGGCCTCGGTGGCTGAGGCCATAGAAGCGGCCTCCGAACCCGGAGCCGCCTATCTCGGGGCCGGCACCAATCTACTCGACTTGATGAAGATTGGCGTGCAGCGCCCCGGCCGTCTGGTCGATGTCACCCGGCTGGCCGGGCTTGACCGGATCGAGTGGCTTGCCGATGGCGGCGTGCGCATCGGCGCGATGGTGCGCAATTCCGACCTGGCCCGCGATCCGGCCTTCGCTACGGCATATCCCGTCGTGGCCGAGGCGCTGCTTTCGGGAGCCTCGCCGCAATTGCGCAACATGGCGACCGTCGGCGGTAATCTGATGCAGCGCACGCGCTGCGCCTATTTTCAGGACACCGCCAGCGCCTGCAACCGGCGCGAGCCTGGCTCCGGCTGCGATGCGCGCCACGGCGAAAACCGCACCCATGCCGTTCTTGGCTGGTCCGACGCCTGCATTGCCACGCACCCGTCCGATTTCTGCGTGCCGCTGGTCGCTCTCGATGCGGTGGTCGAGATCGAAGGGCGGTACGGGCTTCGCGAGGTGCCGCTGGAACAGTTCCACCCGCTTCCCGGCTCGACGCCGGAGCGCATCAGCGTGCTGGAGGCCGGCGAATTGATCGTCGCGCTGCGCCTGCCGCCGGAGGCTGCCGGTTTCCGCAGCCATGCCCGCTATCTGAAGCTGCGGGAACGCACGTCCTTTGCCTTCGCGCTGGTGTCCGCAGCCGCCGCCCTGCAAATCGAGGACGGCACGATCCGGGCCGCCCGGCTCGCTTTGGGCGGTGTCGCCGCCAAACCCTGGCGCGCCCGCAATGCCGAGACGCTGCTCGAAGGGGCGGCCCCTACGCCCGAGATTTTCGCACAGGCGGCAGAAGTGGCGCTCGCCGACGCGCTGCCTTCGGGTGACAATGCCTACAAGATCGACCTTGCGAAACGGGTGGTGAAACGCGCTTTGCTGCTGGCGGCGACTGGCACGCCGGACCGCATGCCCGCGCTCCCCGCATCCGCCTTCAGTTCCGACACCGGAGCCCACGCCCATGCCTGATACCATTGCCTTTCCCGCCCCGCATGTCCGTCTTGGTTCGTCCAGCGGCCAGCCGCTGAACCGGCGTGACGGCATTCTCAAGGTCACGGGGGCGGCGACCTATGCGGCCGACAATCATCCCGTAGGCATGCTGTATGCGGTTGTCGCGACCAGCACCATTGCACGCGGCCGCGTTGCCTCGCTCGACATGGCTGCGGCAAAGGCCCATCCAGACGTCGTCGAGGTCATCACGCCCGCCAACCGACCTCCGCTGGCGCTCGACCCGGACGCAAAGCAAGGCCTGTTCAGCTTCCGCATCGAAGTCTTGCAGAACGACCGGGTGCGCTACGCCAAGCAGCCCATCGCCGTTGTTATTGCCAACACGCTGGAAGCCGCCACGGAGGGCGCGCGCCTGCTGGCCCCGACCTATGAGGCGGAGCCGGCACGCATGGGCTTCGATGACGGAGAACACTATGATCCGCCTGCGGTGGGAATTGGCGCTCCGCCCAGTTTCGATCTTGGCGACCTGGCCGCCGGGCTCGGCGCGGCTACCCACCAGACTGTTACGGAGTACGAGACCCCGACGCAGTACCACAACGCGATGGAGCCGCATTCCATCGTTGCCGAATGGGACGGCGACCGGCTGACCATCGACACGCCGAACCAGGCGATCGTCATGGCGCGGGGGGCATTCGCCGCGTATTTCGGCATTCCGGCCGAGAACGTGCTGTTGCGCAGTCCGTTTCTTGGCGGCGGCTTTGGATCGAAGGCGATCCTGGCCGGTCCGCAGATATTGTGCATCGTCGCGGCGCGGATGCTTGGGAAGCCGGTCAAGCTGGTTCTGTCGCGCGACCAGATGTTCGGACCGGTCGGGCATCGCGGCGCGACGCGCCAGACGCTTCGGCTCGGCACGGATGCCGAGGGGCGGCTGACGGCGCTGGAGCACAGCGCGATGGCGATGACCAGCAGTTTCGACGACTTTGTCGAATCCGCCGCCAACGCCTCGCACAATCTCTATGCCAGCCCCGCGATCTCGACCCGGCATTCGGCGGTCCGGGTCGATACCGGAACACCGGGGCCGATGCGGGCGCCCGGCGAAGCCTCCGGCTCGGCGGCGCTCGAATGCGCCATGGACGAGGCGGCGCTGGCCTGCGGGCTCGACCCGCTGGAGTTTCGCCTGCGCAACTATGCCGAGACCAACCCGGCGACGGGACGGCCATTTTCGGCCAAGGCGTTGCGCGCGTGCTATGCGCAAGGCGCCGAACGGTTCGGCTGGGCAGGGCGCCCCCTATTGCCGCGACAGATGCGCGACGAAGCCGGCCGCCTTGTCGGCTGGGGCATGGGCACCGCCCAGTTCCCCGCGCCGATGTTCCAGGCCGAGGCGCGCGCCACCTTGCGCAGCGACGGCACCGCGCTGGTCGAAACCTCCGGCGCCGACATGGGGCAGGGCGCATGGACCGTGCTCGCGCAGATCGCCGCCGACGGGTTGGGTCTGGATATCGACAGGATAGAATTCCGGTCCGGCTCGTCGGATCTTCCCGATGGCGGGGTCGCGGGTGGCTCGGGCCATACCGCCACGGCCGGAAGCGCGCTTCACAATGCCGGGGGAGACGTCATCGCCAAACTGGCGGAGATTGCCACCAAAGACCCGGCCTCGCCCCTGTACGGAGCCGGCAACGCCGGGGTCGAGGCACGCGACGGGCGGCTCTACCATGGCGGCGACAAGGGCCGGAGCGAAAGCTATGCCGATATCCTCGCACGCGCAGGCATCGCCTCTCTCGAGGGGCGCGGCACGGGCGGTCGCGATCCAGCCGACGCGGAAGCGCGCGCGATGTTTTCGCATGGCGCGGTCTTCGCCGAGGTCAAGGTCGATCCCGACCTTGGCCAGACACGGGTCACGCGGCTTGTCGGTGCGTTCGCGGCCGGGCGGATCATCAACCCCAAGCTGGCGCGCAGCCAGCTATATGGCGGTATGATCTGGGGCCTGTCCTTCGCGCTGCATGAAGAAGCGCACCACGACCGCCGTACGGGCCGGCCGATGAATGCCGATCTGGCGGGCTATCATGTCCCCGTCCATGCCGACATTCCCGAGCTCGAGGCGTTGCTCATCGACGAGGACGACCCCTACGTCAACGTGCTGGGCGTGAAGGGCGTGGGCGAGATCGGCATCACCGGGACCGTCGGCGCGATCGCCAACGCCATCTGGCACGCCACCGGGGTGAGAGCGCACCGCTTTCCCATCCGCATCGAGGACATCATTCGGTAAGGCAGAGGCGAGTGGCGGGCCGCGAAGGCGTGTATCCGCGAGCGAAAGCAAGGCGATAAAAGCAGGAATCGGGTGGCTGTGCTCCCGGTCCCGTCGCTAGATCCATGGCGTAACGATCAGGAAAGCACGTCATGGAACTGGAAAACAAGTCGATCATCGTCACCGGAGCCAGCAGTGGCATCGGCGCGGCGGCTGCTTTGCTGTTTGCGGAAGAAGGGGCCAATGTGGTCCTCGGCGCGCGCCGGCCGGCCGAACTCGAAACCCTGGTGGGAACGATCAACCGCGGCAATGGCAGGGCCGTCTGTCTGGCCGGCGACGTGAAGGACGAAGCCTATGCCGACGCCCTTGTCGATCTCGCCACAAGGGAGTTCGGCGGGCTGGACGGCGCGTTCAACAATGCCGGCATCGTGGGAGAAATGGGTCCGGTTCCCGATATGGGGATCGGCAACTGGAACGATGTCATCTCGGTCAACCTGACGGCCGCTTTCCTGGCCGCCAGTGCGCAGATACCGGCCATGAGGAAGCAGGGCGGCGGCGGCTCGATCGTCTTCACCTCGTCTTTCGTCGGCTTCAGCAATGGCGGCATGCCCGGAATGGCGGCCTATGCGGCATCCAAGGCCGGGTTGATTGGACTGGCGCAGTCGCTGGCATCCGATCACGCCGCCGAAGGCATTCGCGTCAACGCGCTGCTGCCCGGAGGCACGGTCACGCCGGCCGGAGGAGAAGGGAACCCGGGCGTCATGGAATTCATCGCGAACCTGCATCCGATGAAGCGGATGGCAAGCGCCAGGGAGATCGCGCAGGCAGCACTTTTCCTTCTGTCCGATCGGTCGAGCTTCATGACGGGAAGTCCGATGATCGTCGATGGCGGCATGTCGGTTCGGCTGACATAGCCGACCAGGCGGGCAGCTGTCCGGAGGCGGCAAGCCGGCTGACGCGTGATCCTGCAGTTTCGAATGGCGTGAGCTGTCAGGAGAAACATTTCCGGAAGCTGTCGGCGGGTCGCAAAAATGATATATGCGTCGGCTCGCCGCAGTCTGGCGAGCAAGCAAAACCTCGTCGCGACCGCCGGATGGTGCCATGAACGACGCTGTTGCTCTCGCAGGGAAAGTGTTCGCCTTTCCCGATCGTGTGCCCGCCGCCATTTCGGCGCGCGGCCTGGTCAAGACGTTCGGCAAACTGCGTGCGGTCGACGGAATCGACCTGGAAGTGCCGCGCGGCATGATCTTCGCCATCCTCGGGCCGAACGGCGCCGGCAAGACCACGCTGATGCGGATACTGGCCACGCTTTCGCGTCCCGACGCCGGATCGGCCACCGTCATGGAGCACGACCTTGTGCAGGCCCCGCACGAGGTGCGCGCGGCCATCGCCATGACCGGGCAGTTCGCTTCGCTGGACGAGGATCTGACCGGCCGGGAAAATCTCATCCTGCTCGCCCGCCTCTGGGGTTTTCGCGGCCGTGCCGCCAAAGGCCGGGCCGATGATCTGCTCGCGGCTTTCGGCCTGTCCGATGCGGCGGCCAAACAGGTGAAGGCCTATTCGGGTGGCATGCGGCGGCGGCTTGACATCGCCGCGTCGCTCGTCGTCACGCCGGGCGTGCTGTTTCTCGACGAGCCCACCACCGGCCTCGATCCGCAGGCGAGAAAGGATGTCTGGGGCATGATCCGGGAGCTTGCCGCTTCGGGCGTGACGATCCTGCTGACCACGCAATATCTGGAAGAGGCCGACCAGCTTGCGGCGCGCATCGCCGTCATCGACCATGGCCGCAAGATTGCCGAGGGCACCAGCCGCGAACTGAAAGCGGCCACCGGCTCCGGCTTCCTGCATGTGGCGCTTGCCGATCCCGCGCGGATCGAAGAGGCCGCGACCATCCTCGAGCAGCGGCTGGCGCATACCGTTCAGCGCAGCACCGAGGGGGCGGAACTTTCCATTCTGGCCGGAACGGCGAAGGCGGCCAATGAGGCGGTCGCCGCCCTTGTCACCGGCGGCATCGACCTGTCTGATTTTTCCATGGGCCAGCCGAGCCTGGACGAGGTTTTCTTCGCCTTGACGGGCAAGCCGGGCAAGGGCGAAAGCCAAGGCGGGGACGAAAGCCAGGGGGAGGAGAGGGGATGAGCGAGCCCACTTCCCTGATGCGGCTTGAACGGGTGGCGCGGCCGCCGCGGCCCTCGGCGCTTTCCAACGCGCTCGTCTTCGGCTGGCGCGCCGTGCTGAAATTCAAGCATGTGCCGGAGCAGCTCTTCGATCTCGTCATGACGCCGATCATGTTCACGCTGCTCTTCACCTTCGTCTTCGGCGGCGCGCTTGCCGGGTCGCCGGGCGAATATCTGCAGTTTTTCCTGCCCGGCATTCTCGTTCAGACCGTGGTGTTCAACGCCGTCTATTCGGGCATGGGCCTGTCGACCGATCTCGGAAAAGGACTGTTCGACCGGTTCCGGTCGCTGCCGATCTGGTCGCTTTCGCCGTTTGCGGGCCTGATGGTGGGCGATATCCTGCGCCATCTGATTGCCGCCTCCATCATCCTCACCATCGGCCTGATCCTCGGCTACCGGCCGGAGGCCGGCATAGCGGGCGTGCTTGCCGCCTTCGTCATGCTGGTCGCCATCGGCTTCGGCATGGGCTGGGTGTTCATCGTGCTCGGCCTGTTGATCCGCACGCCGACCACGGTGATGACGTTCGGCTTCATGTTCCTGTTCCCGCTGGTGTTTGCCTCCAACATCATGGTCGATCCCGGCACCATGCCCGATTGGCTGCGCGCCTTCGTTGCGGTCAATCCGGTCTCGCTGATGACAACCGCGCTGCGTGGGCTTTTGGGTGGCACCGCGACCTTCGAGCAGGTCGCGCTGGCGCTGATCGCGCCGGTGGTGCTGACGGCGATCCTCGCGCCGACGACGCTTTGGCTCTATCTCAGAGGCGACAGATGACCGGTGACGTCACCTGACCTGCTCCTCTTCCTCGCTGATGCGACACGGCTCGAACGGTAGATCTGCGAGCTGTGTCATCGACATTTCCCTGAGCGCCGGATGCGAGAGTGGGTCTCGTCGCCACTCTTCCGGGTCCCCATCGGGCGATCCAGCCGCCGCCCACTCGCGCAGCGCGCGTGCCCAGCCTAAGATCATAACTCGTCGCTCGTGTTCCATCCGGACCTCCTTTCGGGGCGTGCGAGACACGGAAGGCAAGTTGCTGTAAGCAGCATCATACAAAGGAATGAACTGGAGTTCAATACTTAATGGCCTATCGCCGAACACCCAAGATGCAGAACCGCATCGACACCGCGCGCGATCAGATCGTTGCGGCGGCGCGCCGTCTGGTCGCCAGGTCCGGCTATGGCGGAACCAGCATACCGGACATCGCAACGGAAGCGGGAATTTCGACGGGCAGCGTCTATAGGCATTTCCCGTCAAAGACCGTCCTCTTCGCGGAAGTCTACCAGCAGGCTTCCCGCCATGAGATCGAAGCTTTCAGCCAGGCCGCCGAAACGAAGGGGACGACGCCCGAGCGCCTGGCAAGAATGGTGGAAACCTTCGCCCGGCGCGCCTTGGCGGGTCGCAAGCTGGCATGGGCTTTGCTGGTCGAATCCGTCGGCCCGGAAATTGACGCCGAACGGCTCAGGTTTCGCGAACCTTACCGCGCCATCATCGAAGACGTGATCGACGAAGGCATCGAGGCCGGGGAATTCCTGCCACAGGATGCCCGCATCACGTCGATGTGCATCGTGGGTGCGATTATCGAAACGTTGCTCGGGCCTTTGAGCGAGGCCCCACAGGCAGGCCACGAGGACAACCTCGTCCAAAACCTGGCTCATACCTGTCTAAGGGCGGCCGGTCCGCTCAAAGCGCTCCCGGTGGAGGCGCCGCACACGCAAATTGATTGATCGCGGCTGGGGCGCAGAACGGAGACTGGATGCTCGAAGGCCAGTGCCCTGCCGATCGCGCCCGCTCCGAAAGGGTTTTCGGAGCGGGCGCATGAATTCACGCGAACAGACGTTCCGGCTTCGCGTCGCGTTCCCGGACATGGCTTGGAAGTCCGATGCGCCCGAGCGTTTCCAGGAAGGGTCGCGCTGGCAGGTCTTCGACATTCGCCATCTTCTTCACGTCCCATTCGCCGGTCGCGATCAGCATGGCGGCGGCGACGGCTGGCACTCCCGCCGTATAGGAGATGCCCTGGCTGCCCACCTCGTCGTATGCCTCCTTGTGGTCGGCGACGTTGTAGATGAAGACCTCGCGTTCCTTGCCGTCCTTCACGCCCTTGACGAGATCGCCAATGCAGGTCTTGCCGGTGTAGTCGGGCGCCAGCGACGAGGGGTCGGGCAGCAACGCCTTCACCACCTTCAGCGGCACGACTTCCAGGCCTTCCCCGGTCTTGATCGGCTGCTCGGAGAGCAGTCCGAGGTTGTTCAGCACCGTGAAGACGTTGATGTAGTGGTCGCCGAAACCCATCCAGAAGCGCACGTTAGGCACGCCGAGGCGCTGCGATAGCGAATGAACCTCGTCGTGGCCGGTCAGGTAGGCCTTCTGCTTGCCGACGACCGGCAGATCCCATTCGCGGCCGATTTCGAACATCTTGTTGGACGTCCATTCACTGTCCTGCCAGGACCAGACCTGTCCCGTGAACTCGCGGAAATTGATCTCCGGGTCGAAGTTGGTGGCGAAGTACCGGCCATGGCTCCCCGCATTGATGTCGATGATGTCGATGGAATCGATCCGATCGAAGTACTCGTCCCTGGCGAGCCGCGCATAGGCGTTGACCACGCCTGGATCGAACCCCGCGCCGAGGATCGCGGTTACGCCCGCTTGCTCGCATTCTTCCCGACGCTTCCACTCGTAGTTGGCGTACCAGGGCGGAGCCTCGCATATCTTCAGCGGGTCCTCGTGGATGGCGGTGTCGATATAGGCGGCCCCGGTTTCTATGCAGGCCGAAAGAACAGACATGTTCAGGAATGGCGAACCGACATTGATGACGATGCGCGCGCCGGTCCGTTCGATCAGCGCCTTCGTTGCCTCCACGTCCATGGCGTCGAGCCGGTGCGGTACAATCCTGCCATCGCCCTTCAGCGCGTTCTTCTCATGGACGGAAGCGACGATCGCCTCGCATTTGGCCAGCGTGCGCGAGGCGATGTGGATGTCGCCGAGCAGGTCGTTGTTCTGCGCGCATTTGTGAGCGGCCACTTGCGCCACGCCGCCGGCGCCGATGATGAGGACATGCTTCTTCATTTCGGGGGAAATATTCCTTCTTTCTGCTATTTTCTCGGGTTTTCAGGAAAGGCTTGCTTCGTAGTCCGCGTAACCGAACTCGCGAACCGTCCTGACCGTTCCATCGAGTTCGCGGATCGCGATTGCCGGCATGTGCACGCCGTTGAACCAGTTCTTCTTCACCATGGTGTAGCCGGCGGCATCCTGGACCGAGATGCGATCGCCGACCTTCAGCGGCTCCTCGAAGCGGAAGGTGCCGAACACGTCGCCGGCCAGGCACGATTTGCCGCACACCATGTACTCATGCGGTCCGGCATTGGGCTCGATCTTTGCCTGTTCGCGGTAGATCAGCAGGTCGAGCATATGGGCCTCTATCGAGGAATCGACGATGGCCAGGTGCTTTCCATTGAACAGCGTGTCGAGCACGGTGGTCTCGAGCGTGGCGCAGCCGGTGATGGCCGCCTCGCCCGGCTCAAGATAGACCTGCACCCCGAAACGCTCGGAAAAGGCGCGCAGGCGCTGGCAAAGCGCATCGATCGGATAGTCTTCGCCCGTGAAGTGGATGCCGCCGCCGAGGCTCACCCAGTCGGCATGGTGCAGGAGATCTCCGAAGGCTGCTTCCACCTGGTCCAGCATTCTGGAAAACAGGCCGAAATCGCCATTCTCGCAATTGTTGTGGATCATGAAGCCGTTGATGCGGCTCAGAACGGCCTCGATCCTGCCTGTCTCCCGCTCGCCTAGCCGGCTGAACGGCCGCGCCGGATCGGCCAGGTCGAAGCTCGACGAGCTGATCCCGGGGTTGAGCCGCAACCCGCAGGCAATTCCGCCCACGCGCGCGCTGAAGCGTTCGAGCTGGCCAATGGAATTGAAGATGATCTTGTCGGCATGCGTGACAGCCTCGTCGATCTCATGGTCCGCCCATGCCACGCTGTAGGCATGGGTTTCTCCGCCGAACCGGGTTCGCCCCAGCCTGACCTCGTTGAGGGAGGAGGAGGTGGTGCCGTCCATGTAGGGCCGCATGAAATCGAAGGCCGACCACGTGGCGAAGCATTTCAGGGCGAGCAGGGCCTTGGCGCCGGATTTCTCACGCAAATAGGCAATTCGCTCGAGATTGCGTAGGAGCTTGGCCTTGTCGATCAGGTAATAGGGCGTCTGCATCAGGTTCTTGGCATCCATTTTGCTGAGGGGTTCGGGTGACGGCCTAAGGGCTGCGCCTTGAATGGGAAATTCTCATGTCACGTTCCATCGATGCGGCACTGTCAGTTTCGCAGGAATCAACCGCAATCTTATGAAATGTCCCGGAGCAGGGTTACGTGCGGATCAGATGTTGAAGAGCCTGCTCCGGGAAGGGACGCGCCCTTCTCCGGCAAGCCTCGAAACCCTGATGAAAGTCTCCATGCACATGATGGTGTTTATAGAGACTGGTGTCGGTCTATTCAAGGCGACCCGCCGGAAGCGGCGCGCTATCGGACACATCCGCCTGCCACAACGGCGACGAGGCGAGCAATCGTTCGGTAATGCCGATTAGAATGATCTTCTATTCCAGTTGGATAATTTGGAACAGATTTTGCTAGAAGGGCGCAGATTTCGCTTTGAAGTTGCAAGAGTACGTAAATGACTGCCGCTGCCGCCATATCCGAGCTACGCCTTAAAAATTCGATCGCCCAGTACATGCCGGGTCTGGTGCTGGTCGGTGTCATCACCGCATCGGCCTATGGATTGAGGCACATTCCGTCCGTGTCGCAATTGAGCCCGATGATCTCGGCGATCTTCGTGGGAATGCTGTTTGCCAACGTGGTCGGCGTCAACACATCGGCGGCAGCCGGCATTTCGCTCTCGGGCAAGCGGCTGTTGCGCCTGGCGGTTGCCTTGCTGGGACTTCAGATCTCTTTTGCGCGACTCGCCGAGATCGGCGTCACGGGAATAGGCTTTGCCGCATTCGGATTGCTCTCTACATTCCTGTTCACGGTCTGGATGGGCCGGCTGCTGGGCGTCGACCGCGACCTGACCCAACTGCTGGCTGCGGGCACGTCCATCTGTGGTGCGTCGGCAATCGCCGCGGCAAATGCGGTGACGGGCGCCGATGATGAAGATGTGTCCTACGCCGTCGCCTGCATCACGCTGTTCGGCACCATCGCGATGTTCCTGTTTCCCTTCGTCGGCCTGCTCGCCGGGCTCTCGACGCAACAATACGGCCTGTGGATCGGCCTGTCCGTGCATGAGGTCGCGCAGGTCGTTGGCGCGGCATTCCAGGGCGGGGCCGAGGCCGGCGAAATCGCGGTCGTGACCAAGCTGGCGCGCGTCATGATGCTGGCGCCGCTGATCATCGGCCTGTCTTGCTTCCTCGCCCGTCCGTCGGGGCACGCCGAGGCCACGCGTGGCCGCACGCCGCTCGTGCCTTTCTTCGTGATCGGCTTCCTGATATTGGCGGCGCTCAACAGCTTCGGCCTTGCGCCGGAGATCGTTCGCGCGCCAATCGTTGCCTCCACTCCGGTCCTGCTGACGGCCGCCATGGCCGCGCTGGGGCTTGGAACCAACATATCCAAGCTGAAAAAGCATGGCTTGCCGCCTTTGTTGCTCGCAGCCATGGGATCGGTGTTTATTGCCGGCGTCAGCTTTTTTATGGTGACGTTTGTGCTGTAATGAGGATACGCCATAAGGCCTGCAAAGTCGTCCCAGGGAAACGCATTTCGTGACATTTGACCAGCTCAGGATTTTTCTGGCGGTGGCCGAGCGCGAGCATGTGACCCGGGCGGCGGAAGCCCTCAATCTCACCCAGTCCACCGTCAGCGGCGCGATTGCGGCACTCGAATCCCGGCACAATGTGAAGCTTTTTCACCGCGTCGGGCGGCGTATCGAATTGACGGGCGAGGGCAGGATATTCGCCAGCGAGGCGAAAGCGATACTTGCCACGGTCCGCTCGGCCGAAGCCACGCTGGCCGATCTCGGCGGCGCGCCGCATGGCACGCTTTCCATTTTCGCCAGCCAGACAATTGCCAGCTACTGGCTGCCGAAGCATCTGGTCCAGTTCCGCAAGGCCTATCCCAAAATAGACTTGCGCCTGGAAGCCGGCAACACGGCCCAGTGCGTGCGCGCCGTAAATGCCGGAATTGCCGATCTCGGCTTCATCGAAGGCGTCATCACGGAGCCGGGTGTGTCGGTCAGGTTGGTCGCGCGCGACCGCCTCGTCATAGTGGTCGGTAGCGACCACCCCTGGGCGAAAGACGGGCCGCCGTCGCCCCAGGAATTGGGTCAGCAACAATGGGTGCTGCGCGAGAGAGGTTCTGGCACGCGCTCCAGCTTCGAGGCAGCTATTCATGCGCATGGCCTGCGGCCGATGGAGCTGCATGTCGCGATGGAACTGCCTTCGAATGAGGGCATTTGCACCGCTGTGGCGACAGGCCAGTACGCGGCGGCCGTTTCCGAGACCGTCGCGCAGGCGGGGGTGAGCGCAGGGCGGCTGGTGGTGGTGCCGTTCGAACTCCCGTCACGGGCTTTCAGTCTCATCGTTCAACGAGAGCGCCACCGGAGCCGTGCCAGCAAAGTGTTCCAGGATATGATAAATCTCGCCCCCCAAGAGGATGTTTGAGACACCTCTCGGCTCACGGCCTGGCAACGCCCGGATACACAGTCTTAAAGCAGTTGTTCCTCGTAAATATAGGATGACAGTTTCACGGGGCCGTTCGCCGTCACCAGGATTTGCTCTTCGAGCTTGACGCCTTCTCCGCCATGGGGGTCGCCGACAAAGCTTTCGACGCAGAACACCATGTTTTCCTCGATCACGCCGTCGTGGCCGCCGCTGGCGAGTCCGCGCTTGTGCAGGACGAGGGGGTATTCCTTGCACAGGCCGATGCCGTGCGCGATGCAGCCATTTTGCCGCTCGACATAGCGCGACGGCAACACATTGGCGCGGTCGGCGATCTCGAAGAAGGTCGCGCCGGGCCGGAACAGTTCAATATTGCTATGGACCTGCCTGTGGGCTGCCTCATAGAGGCGGCGCTGGTCGTCCGTGGGCTTGCGATCGCCGGCGATCCAATTGCGCGAAATGTCCGCCGAATAGCCATGCGGCCCGATCAAATCCGAATCGAAGGCGATCATGTCGCCATTCTCGATGACGCGCGCGCTTGCCTCCTGGTACCAGGGATTGGTCCTGGGGCCTGAATTGAGCAGGCGCGTTTCTACATCGTGCTCGGCATCCTCTATGAAAGCTTCATCCATCCGCTGACGATCCTGACCGGCCTGCCCTCGGCGGTGATGAGTGCGTTGGTGGCACTCAGGCTGGCGGCCATGGACCTGTCGGTCATCGCCATCATCGGCATCGTCAAGAAGAACGGCATCATGATGATGCCCAGCGCGTTCGATCCGTCGGTGGCGCGCAACTACTTCACCGACGATATCGTCGCCTGGCTTGCCTCCGGCAATGTCGACGCGCACCCGCTCTATGGCGCGCAGGATTTCGATGGCTCGATAGGGGAGCCGACCCCGACCGGCCGATGCTGCGTGGCATGATCACCATCAATGTCGACTTCACCAATTTCGGCCGGAAGCAGCGCGTCGTCTATTTTTTGTGCGCCGATACGACCAGAAGGGGCGCGCCGCTGCGCATTTTCAGGGTCGAGCACGACGGCTGGTCCTACCCCTGAACGCTGCGGTCGAGGGGTTGCTTGGTGCGCCCGCCTAATTCTTGTCGACGGGCTTTGAGCGCATGCGCGAGACGGTCTCGCGTTCGGCGCGCTTGCCGCGCAGCGGCGGCAGGCCACGGTCGACAAGGTCCATGTCCTCGAGAACCATGTCGCCCATGCGCTTGAAGGCGATGTCCAAGGCACCCGCGCGATGGGCCGAGCGAATGAAGCCCGGAAGCGTGCGCACAGCATGGTCTTTTGCCAGCGGTTCCTGTGGAAAGACGTCGCTGGCGGCAACGATGTGGCCACTCTTCACGGCGTCCATCAGGGCTGGAAAATCCACGACATCGGCGCGAGACAACAGGATGAACGCGGCGCCCTTGCGCATTCTGGCAAAGGCGTCGGCTCCGAGGAACCCCTTGTTTTCGCTCGTTACGGAAGCGACGACGAAGACGAAGTCGCTTGTCGTCAATACATCGTCGAGCGTGGCCGGGTGAACGTCGTTTTCGATCAGGATCGACGGCGGCAACCATGGGTCGAACACTTTGGTGCGCGTGCGAAAGCCCGATAGCAGGCGGTTGAGCGCGCGGCCGAGATCCCCAAACCCGACGATGCCTACATCCGCGCCGGAGAGAAGTCGCGCGGTCTTGTTGCCGTCGCCGCCCCATAATTCGTGCCCCTGCCGGAAAGCGAGATCGGCGTCGATGATACCCCGGGCGAGATTGAGCGCCATGGCAAGCCCCAACTCGGCCACCGGCTCCGCAAACACCAGCCCGGTGGTAACGACATGGATGCCGCGCGCAAACAGCGTCTCGTAAGGCATGTTGTTGATCATGTTGGTTTCGACATTGAAGATGCAGCGCAAGGACCGCATCCGCTCCAGTGCTTCCGGGGTTATCGGGGGCTGGCCGACGATGTAGCGCGCCTCGGAAAGCACGTCGGTGGGCAGATCCGCCACGCCTTCGGCCGATGTCTCCACGATGCGGTATTTCGACCGCAACAGCGCCAGCGCGGCCGGTTCGAAGATGAGATCGAGCGTGCGCGGCTCGGGTGCGCTGATGACAAGCGGCAAGGCTTTGTCGGCCATGGCATTTTCTCCCCGGCGAGCATCCGCCTCGCCAACTTTTGAAATTCTAAAAAGGGTGGCGCAGGATGAAACGATTTACAATCACAAAAAATCGATTTATCGATAGAGATATCAGCTTGGCATCGCCCAAGCCCCTCTGGGAGGAGGTCCATGGTAGTGCGGCAGGCTCAGCAACGGCGTGCGTCCATCCACGATGTGGCCAGTCGTGCCGGCGTGTCGGCTGCCACCGTTTCCAAGGTCATGCACGGCGTTGCCACCGTGAAGCCGGAAAACGCCAAGCGCGTGTCCGATGCCGTGGAGGCGCTCGGCTACCGTGTCGACCCGCTGGCCTCGGACCTCAGGCGCGCCAAGCGCCGCATCATCGGTGCGGTGGTGCCGGAATTCGAAAGCGAATTCTTCGGCTCGATAATCACCCAGTTGGAAAGGCTTGCGGAGCAGCGTGGCTATGCGCTGGTGGCGGCATCGAGCCGTGAATCCGAGACGCGCGAAAGGGAAATCATCGCCCGCATGCACGACTGGAAGGTTTCCGGCGTCGTGTTGGCGCCGGTACGCAACGAACGGGGAAGCGCCGCCGAATTCATGAAGGCGAACGGCATGACCGGCGTGCTGATCGATCGCGTTCTGGCCGACGGCGGTTTTGACACGGTGTCCGCCGACAGTGCCGCTGCCAGCGCCGAAGTCGCGCGCGAACTCATCGACAGGGGGCATCGCCACGTCCTCGTCATCGGCCTTGGCGAGCAGGCGGCGACGGTGCGGGCACGCCTGGATGGTTTCCGTGCCAGGGCGTTGGAGCTGGCGCCCGGCATCCGTATCGACGTGATCCTCTCGGAAAGCGACGTCGAGCCGCTACGCGCCTCGTTGCGGGACTATTTTGGCAAGGGCGAGCGCCCGACGGCCGTCTATTCGCTTTTTCTGAAAGGCACGCTGGTGGCGCTTTCGGAATTCCGCCGGCTTGGCTGGCACTGCCCCAACGACATATCCCTGGTGGGCTTCGATGACGCCGAGTGGATGCAGGTGACATGGCCGGCCATTGCGACCGTCGTGCAGCCGGTCAGGCAGATTGCTATCCATGCGATGAGCGCGCTGTTTCGCAGGATAGACGGCGAGGAGGGCCCGCCCAGGGCACGGCTGGAACCGTGCAAGGTCTTGATGCGTGAATCCGTCGGGGTGCCAGGTGGCGGGTCGCATTTGGGGAGAGCGGTCGGACAATAATCCAATTGTCGAAAGCAGAAGGCAGGTGCCGGATCTGGCTGAAACCCCAGGCACCGAACACCGGATTAAATGGAGGAAACGATGACACGATTTTCGCTGAAGATGAACAAATTGACCCTGGGTTTGGGCATTGCCCTTGCCTTTGCCGTCGCACCGATGGCCCACGCCGAAGACGGTGAATATGGCGTGTTGATGAAGACGTTGGCCAACCCGTTCTGGGGGGCGATGAGCAAGGGCGTCGAGGATGGCGCCAAGGAAGCCGGCGTCAAATACTTCCTCCAGGCAGCCGAGAGCGATCAGGCGGCGGAGCCGCAGCTCAATCTGTGCAACACGATGCTGGAACGCAAGCCGGTGGCGATGATCACCGCTGCCATCAATTCCACCAACCTGCTGCCCTGTCTCAAGGCGGCGCAGGATGCCGGCATCAAGGTCGTCGACCTCGACGGCAATCTCGACCCTGCGGTTCTCGACAAGGAAGGCATAAAGATCACCTTCCGCATCGGTTCCGACAACATAGCGGCGGGGGGCCAGGCGGCGGAATATCTGGCTTCGAAGCTCGGCAAGGATGCCAAGGGGCCGGTCCTGGTCATCGAGGGTCTGTCGGGCAATGTCACCGGCCAGAAGCGGGTTGAGGGTTTTGATGCCAAGCTGAAGGAACTGGCCCCCGGCCTCGAGGTCGTCGCATCGCTGCCCGGCGATTGGGATCGCGGCAAGGCGGCCTCGATCACCAACGACATCCTGACCCGCAACCCTGATCTCGTCGCCATCTTCGCCGCCAATGACGGCATGGCGCTTGGCGCGGTCGAGGCCGCTTATGCCGCCGGCAAAGGCGAGCAGGTGACGATCGTCGGCGTGGACGGGAACTCCGACGCGGTCAAGTCGATCAAGGATGGCAGGCTGAACGCTTCGGTCGCCCAGCTTCCCTATCTGGTAGGCAAGCAGGCGGTCGAGAACGTCAAGAAGTCGCTGGCGGGTGAAGAGGTTCCGGCCGACGTCGCCGTTCCGACGCTGGTGCTGACCAAGGAACTGCTTGAGGCCGGCACGGAGCCGATGCTGCAATATGTGAAATAAGCCTCTCAAGGCCTGGCTGGCGCGGTTTTTTTCGCGCCAGCCTTTCTCACCAGCAAGCTGGATCGACCATTTTTTCGTGGGCGCAACTGGAGACGGCACCGACAATGACGAGTGAAACGTCAAAGCCCGGCTTTTGGGCCAATGCTCAACGCAATTCCGTCGAACGGCTGCATATAAGGCTGGAATCCTTCGTCGTCCTGATCGTGCTTTGTGCGGCCATGGCGTTGCTGTCTCCGTTCTTCCTGTCGCTCAGCAACTTCCTCAACATCCTGCTCGCCACGTCGACCATCGGCGTGCTGGCGATCGCCGCCACGTTCGTTATCGGAGCCGGCGGTCTCGACCTCTCGCTGGGTTCAGTGATGGGGCTTTCGGGCGTGGCTGGCGCCTATGTCGCCGTCAATCTCGGCGCGCCATCCCTGCTTGGCCTTGCCGCATGCGTCGTTGCCGGCGGCATTGCCGGCTATATCAACGGCCAGCTGGTGACCCGCGCATTCGTGCCGGCTTTCATCGTAACGCTGGGCATGCTGGGCCTGGCCCGCGGCCTCGCGCTCGTCATTTCCGACGGCCGTGTCATCTACGGCCTGCCTTCCATGATGGTCTATGTAGGCCAGGGCCGCCCGCTCGGCATCCCGATGCCGGTCATCATCTTCCTGGTCACGGCAATCGTCGCGCATTGCGTGCTGGCCTACTCCAAGTTCGGCCGCCACACGCTGGCCCTTGGCGATTCCGAGGGTGCTGCCCGC
The DNA here is from genome assembly GCF_054489405.1 of Mesorhizobium sp. A623. Taxonomy (NCBI): domain Bacteria; kingdom Pseudomonadati; phylum Pseudomonadota; class Alphaproteobacteria; order Hyphomicrobiales; family Phyllobacteriaceae; genus Mesorhizobium; species Mesorhizobium sp. A623. The sequence goes on along the minus strand of NZ_JBTMXB010000010.1, from coordinate 20,381 downwards.
GCCGCTGGCATTCGCGTCGACTGGCATCGGCGTGTCCTCTACACGCTGTCGGGCGCGCTTGCCGGCCTGGCCGGAATGCTGTTCATGGCCCGCATCAATTCGGGCGACCCGACCGCCGGCCTGAACTACGAACTGACCGCCATCACCGCCGCCATCATCGGCGGCACCAACCTGTTCGGCGGGCGTGGCTCCATCCTAGGCACCATGATCGGCGCGTTGATCATGGGCGTGCTGCAAAACGGGCTGACGCTTCTGGCCGTTCAGTCCTACTACCAGCAGATGGCGATCGGCGCCGTTCTGATCCTTGCCGTCTTCATCGACCAGTATCAGGTACGCAAGGAGAGCCGCGTATGACGCTCCTCCAACTCTCCGGCATCCGCAAGAGCTTCGGCTCGGTCGACGTGCTGCACGGCGTCGACCTGGCCGTCGAAAAAGGCGAGGTGGTCGGCCTCGTCGGCGACAATGGTGCTGGCAAATCCACCTTGATGAAAGCCATCACCGGCATTTATCGCGCCGATGCGGGATCGATCGATTTCGATGGGAAAAATATCCTTCCGCTCGATCCGGGCGAGCGTCGCGAACTCGGCATCGAGATGATCTACCAGGACCTGTCGCTGGCCAAGCAGCAGGACGTGGCCAGCAATATCTTCCTTGGCCGGGAGCCGACGAAGACGCTGTTTGGCCTGTTTCCCGGCTTTGTCGACAAGGCCCGGATGGACCGGGAAGCGGCGAAGATGATCGAGCGGCTCGGCGCGCATCTGCCGTCGATCAATCGATCCGTCGGATCCTTTTCCGGTGGCCAGCAGCAGACCGTGGCGATTGCCCGCGCGCTGACCTTCAACCCAAAGCTCGTCATCATGGACGAGCCGACGGCGGCGCTCGCCGTGCGCGAGGTGCAGAGCGTGCTCGACCTGATCCGCCGGCTCAAGTCGGAAGGCATCGCCGTCATTCTCATCTCGCACCGGCTGAACGACGTGCTGTCGGTCACCGATCGCATCGTCGTCCTGCGCCATGGCCGCGCCGAAGCCGATCTCGTCACCGCCGATACCAATATGACCGAAGTCGTCAGCCGCATCGTCGGCGGCGGCGATGTCGGCGCTGCTGCCGCACATGAACAACGAGGCTGATTTTGACCAACACTTTCGGACTGCACACTTTCGCCATTGCGCCGGTCTGGGACCTGGCCCGCATCGAGCCGCAGATGGAGCGCCTGAAGGAGTTTGGGGTCGGCCTGCTCGAAATCCCGCTGCTGCGGCCGGAAGAAATCGACACCGCGCGCACAAGCGCTTTCGCCAGCCGCCACGGTATCGAGCTTGTCCCGTCGCTTGGCCTGCCCGCCAGTCTCGACATCGTCGAGCAGCCGCAGGAGGGGCTTGATTTTCTGGAGCCGGCGTTCCGCGTCTGCGCGGAAGTCGGCAGCTTCGGCCTCGGCGGCGTCACCTACGGCACCATCGGCAAGACCACCGGGCGGGCTCCGACGCAAAGGGAGATCGACGGCATGTGCCGGTTCCTCGAACGCGCGGCAAGGGCGGCAAAGGCGCATGGGCTGAAACTGGGCATCGAGCCGTGCAACCGCTACGAGACGCACCTCATCAACCGGGGCAGCGATGCGGCGAAAATCATAAGGCAGGTAGGCGCCGACAATATCTTCATCCACCTCGACACCTATCACATGCATATCGAGGAAGAGAGTTTTGCCGCGGGCTTCGAGGCGGCAGCCCCCTTCCTCGGCTATGTGCATGTGTCGGAATCCAACCGGGGCGTGCCGGGGCGCGGCATGGTGAACTGGCAGGCGTGCATGAAGGCCATGGCCGATATCGGCTATCGTGGCCCGATCACGCTGGAAAGCATGAACCATGTCGATGTCGACATCGCCGGCGGATTGGCGGTCTGGCGACCGGTGGCGGAAAACCCCGACGATGTCATCGAGGTCGGGTTGCCTTTCCTGCGCAAGGCCGCCGCCGACGCCGGGCTGACGCTCGGCTAGGGCTTCCTTGAAGCTTTCCCCTTCCCAAAATCAGGATAGTTCCTCCAGGAGGGACTGGATTTTGAGGTACAGTTTCCTGGGGACGCGGACGCCGTCTCTCAGGCTGCGCTCCCTGGCGTCGTAGCGCCGCTGCGAAGGCAGCCGAGCGCCTTGATCGACGAATGCCGCGAACAGCGCTTCGGCGCTGGCGTGGTTGTCGGTGCCGGCACCGCCGCCCAGCAGTTTGGGATCGAAAGCGATGATCAGTTCGCCATGGCAGGGAGCGGCCTTCGCGCCGCCATCGAACTCCATTGATTGCATGCTGATCATGTCGCCTATCAAGGGGCCGGCTAGCAGTTCGATCATGGTCGACAGGGCGGAGCCCTTGTGTCCGCCAAAGGTAAGCATGGCACCCGACAATGCGGCAGCGGCGTTGGTGGTCGGATTTCCTTGCGCGTCGATCCCCCATCCCGCCGGGATCGGCTTGTCGTCAAGCTTGTGCAGGGCAATATCGCCTCGGGCAATCGCGCTGGTTGCAAAGTCGAAAACATAAGGCGTGTGCTCGCCGCGCGGCCAGCCGAAGGCAATCGGATTGGTGCCGAGCACCGGTCGGGTCCCGCCGGCCGGCGCTACCCAGCTATGGCTGGGCGTCATGGCGACTGCCGCCAATCCTCGCTCGGTGATCGCCTCGATTTCCGGCCATAGCGCCGAAAAATGAAAGCAGTTATTGATGGCGAGGATGCACACGCCAACGGACTTGGCCTTTGCCTCGACAAGGGAAAGCGCTCGGTCAAAAGCCAGCAGCGAGTAGCCGAAAGCGGCGTCCGCGTGGACGACCGCGGCCGATGTTTCCACGATAGCGGGAACCGCGTCAGGCCTGAATTTCGGGCTCTTTATCGTTTCGACACATCCAGGCAGCCGGTAAAGACCGTGGGAAAAGCACTCGTCCCGTTCGCCGGCAGTTATCACGCGCGCTACGGGTTCGGCCTGCTCGGGCGACAGGCCCGCACCCAGCAACACCTGCAAGGCGATGTCGAATACATCGTTGACGCCAACGGTGACATGGTCCGTGTCATCGAGCTTGTTGGTCATATCTACCCCATATCGATAAGCGTGCTTTCTTCCCGGCTCACCAGCTAGCCGCTTGTATCCAATCTGTCGAGGATATGATCGCGGCCATCGTCGCCCAGGATATCGAGCAAACAGACAAGCTGGCGAGCGACCACGCCGAGCGGATCGTCCGCCAGATCCAGGCCTACATAACAGCCGACACGCGGACCAACGCGCACATCAACATCTGACACGGGCCTACCTACCACAGGCCCCGGCTCGTGGTACGCCTGCGAACCCGTCGCCACCCGTTCCTTCCATACGCGCCGCTACGCTGCCGATGCGTCGCCACGCATGTTTTCTCCAGCCGTCGTCGGCTCGCCATCGAACGATGACGGCGGCAACGCATATGCTGTTTATTTAGCAGTCGACAAATCCGACATTTCGTATATTATATACGCTAGCGCAGGCAGAGCCTCTATCGTCGTGCCTCGACTGCGCCAACGGCAAGACAGGCTCTTGCCAAGACAGGCACTCGCCAAGATAGGCACTGGAAGGAGAACCACATGAATTCCGCCATTTTTTCTGGCTGCATCCCGGCGCTGATGACGCCGTGCACGGCCGACCGCAGGCCTGATTTCGACGCGCTGGTGCGCAAGGGCAAGGAGTTGATCGCAGCCGGCATGTCCGCCGTCATCTATTGCGGCTCGATGGGCGACTGGCCTCTCTTGACCGACGCGCAGCGCATGGAAGGCGTGAAGCGCCTGGCCGAAGCCGGTGTGCCTGTCATTGTCGGCACCGGGGCCGTCAATTCCGCCTCGGCCGCAGCCCATGCCGCCCATGCGCAAAAGGTCGGCGCCAGAGGCCTGATGGTAATTCCGCGCGTCCTCTCGCGCGGCTCGTCGATTACCGCGCAGCGTAACCATTTCAAGGCAATCCTGGCGGCGGCGCCCGATCTTCCGGCGGTGATCTACAACAGCCCCCATTATGGCTTTGAAACACGCGCCGACCTGTTCTTCAGCCTACGCGCCGAACATCAAAACCTCGTTGGCTTCAAGGAGTTCGGGGGCGTGGACTCGCTGACTTACGCGGCCGAGCACATCACCAGCCAGGACGACGGGGTGGCGCTGATGGTCGGTGTCGACACCACCGTGTTCCACGGCATCGTCAATTGTGGAGCCACCGGCGCGATCACCGGCATCGGCAACGTGCTTCCGCGTGAGGTGCTGCATCTGTGCGCGCTTTCGCACGCGGCCGCCAAGGGCGCTCCGGATGCCAGGCAGCGCGCGCGCGAACTGGAGCAGGCGCTGGCCGTGCTGTCCTATTTCGACGAGGGGACGGACCTGGTCCTCTACTACAAGCATATGATGGTCCTGAAGGGGTGCCCGGAATATACGCTTCACTTCAACGAGACGGATGCGCTTTCGGGCAGCCAGCGCGGCTTTACCGAAGCGCAACTCAAGCTCTTCGACACCTGGTATGCACAGTGGAGCAAGTTGCCCGGCGCAGTGCAGAAATACGCCGCCTGATATCGTGGTTGGGAAAGGCCTGCTTTGAGCAGCCTTTCCCTTTTCGACGTTTTTCGCCCCTTTAATAGCCGAGGGCGCAACCGTCCTTGCGTGGGTCCGAGCCCCCAAGCAGGGTGCCATTTTCCCAGTCGATCCAGATGGCCTGCGCGCCACCGATCGGCCGGGCGGTTGGCTGCATCTCGAAACCGCGGCGTACAAGATCTTCTATGACGGACGGGTCACATGTCAGTTCCGCCTCGACCTGATCGGTGCCCGGCACAGGCGCGACGCGCGGCAAATCGATCGCCGTCTGCAAGTCGAGGCCGTCGTCGATGACACGCGTGAGAAACGCAGCATGGCCCATGGCCTGATACTGGCCACCCATGACACCGAATGGCATGACGGCCCGGCCGCCTTTTGTAACCATCCCGGGAATGATCGTGTTGAGAGGCCGCTTGCGGCCTGCGATGCAGTTGGGGTGCCCTGCCTCGGTGACGAAACCTTCGCCCCGGCTGTTCAGCAGCACGCCTGATCGCGGCGTCACGATGGTGCTGCCAAAGACCTCGAACAGCGAGTTGATGAAGCTGACGGCGTTACGGTCACGATCGACGACGGCGATGTAAACCGTATCCTTGTGCGGCGGGAGCGGCGCGGCGGGAATGCCGGTCAGTGCCTTGTCCGGGTCTATGCGCTCCCGAAGCGCATCGGTGATCGGCTTGGAAAGCATCCAGTCCGTCGGAACATCGCTGCTCGCCGGATCGGCAACCAGGGCATCGCGCATGGAGTAGGCAAGCCGGCCCGCTTCAATCTCGAGATGTAACCGTTCTGGCGAGAGCGGATCGTTGGGCAGGTCGTAACCTGAAAGGATGTTCAGCATGATCAGGGCCGCCACGCCTTGGCCATTCGGGGGGCACTCATGCACGTCGAACCCGCGATAGTTCGTCGAGATCGGCTTGACGTACTCTCCGGCAGCTTCGGCGAAGTCTTCACGCGTATGCAGGCCACCGAGTTCCTGGAGGCGCTCGATCATGTCTTCCATGATCGGCCCTTTGTAGAATTCGTCCGGCCCATGTTCACCGATCGCCTCGAGCGTATCGGCCAATTCCAACTGGCGATGCACCTCTCCAACCTGGAGCGGACGTCCCCCGGGCAGGAATATTCGCGCCGCGTGCGGGTCATTCATCAGCGCAGCAGCCTGATTGGCCCAGTCAAAGGCAACGCGCGGCGTGATGGCATAGCCGTTGCGGGCAAGAGACACAGCCGGTCTCAGCAATTGCGCCAACAAAAGGCGGCCATGGTCGGCCGACAGGCGCGCCCAGGCTTCGACCGAGCCGGGAACCGTCACCGCGTGCGGCGTCTGCCGCTCAATTTGCGTGATTGCGTGCCGGCGATACCAATCCGCCTCCGCCTTGGCTGGAGCGCGGCCGGAACCGTTGTAGCCCAAAACGTTCGACTGGCCTTCGCGCGCGAATAGGGTGAAGCAATCGCCGCCAATGCCTGTCGAACCGGGTTCCACGACACCCTGGACCGCACAAGCCGCGATCGCCGCATCGATGGCATTGCCGCCGGCTTTCAATATCTCCAGCCCTGCCAAGGTTGCAGCGGGATGGGATGTCGCGACCATTCCGTCGCGTGAAACGGCGAGGGATCGTCCAGGAACCTGAAAATTGCGCACGAGAACACCCTTTGGAAAAATTGACATATTAGCTGTGTAAAATATGCAGAAAGAAATTCGGAACGGAGTTCGTTCATGAACCAAGCAATTGGTACGCTCGTCAATTCCCAAATCACCCGGAGCGCGACGAACTGGTACGCGTCCGCAGGCGGGCCGTCGTCGTCGGCCGCAGCAAGCGAGGCTCCGGGTCATCGAGATCGACGGCAAGGCGCTCTCGAGAATTTTGAGGGGGCATGCCATAGGCATCGTAGAACTTATATAATATGGACTAAGGATATAAGTACGGGGCGCATGCCGCAGTAGCATGGTCCCTACATTGGATATCGGCTTTTGACACCTATGCCCATGCACCGGGACTTTGTCGGCAAAGATCTCAAGCACAAGACAATGTCGGCGGCGGCTGCAGAGCAACTTCGCCAACGTATCCTCGGGGGTGCGTATCCTGCGGGAACGGCCCTGCGCCAGGACGCCCTGGCGGCGGAGTTTGGAATAAGCAGAATTCCCGTTCGCGAAGCCTTGATGCAGCTCGAGGCGGAAGGTCTTGTAAAGATCGTGCCGCACAAGGGCGCCATCGTCTTCGAACTGTCTTTGGCCGAGGTCGAGGAATTGTTCGAATTGCGCGCCCTGATCGAGCCGATCCTGCTTGAGCGTTCGGCACCGCATCTGACGGAAGCCGATTTCGTGGAATTACGCGAGATCATAGCCGCGTTCACCACGGCAGGGACGGCCCGTCACGTAAACCGCTGGGGCGAGTTGAACGCCGAATTCCATATGGTGCTCTACAGGCACGCGAACAGGCCTCGATCCCTGTCACTCGTCATGAACCTGCTGCAGGAATGCGATCGCCACACGCGTATTCAACTCTCGCTTGAGGGCGCGATGGCCCGTGCTCAACAAGAGCATGCTGAAATGGTCAATCTATGCGAAGCGGGTCGGTTTGACGAAGCCAGTTCCCTCATGCGCCGGCACATTTTGCATGTCGGGGAAAGCCTTCGGCATCGGCGGGTAGGACCTGAAGCTTCCGGCTGATCGGCAAGCCGTATGGCCAGACGGAGTGAGGTTTCAAGCTTCGAGCAGCGGTTCGGGAATACCGATGCACCCCGTATCATGAATCGCGAAAACGGACCCTGCCAAAAGTTCGTCGGGTGCCGCTAGGTAGGCCCGGCTTCCACTTTTCTGACACGCGTTAGTTGCGAACGGGCAGGCCAAGGCGTGCCCATTCGTCGGACGGGATCGTGGTTCCGACACGGAAGGCGAAGGACAGGACCTTCGTCGCATCGGTGTCGACCTCGCATCGGAAGCTCAGGCCGTACCATGCGGCTTCCGCGTGGAAGGCGGTCTCCGGGACGTCCAGGACGTTGCCCGCCTTCAGTGGAACCATCGGCACAAGGTCGGGAAAATAAGAGGCGCCCTGCAGTTGCTGCTGCAATTCGCTGGCGCAAAGTGTGGCGGCCCGCTTGCCGCGCGGCATGCCGGCCATCGAGGTCATGGCCAGCGCATTGCCGGTGGCGCCTTGCGAGTAGAGCCTGCGGACACCCGGGAGGCCCGAATAGCGCTGCGACGTGGCGGCAGCCACGTCTTTGGACCTTGGCCTCGTCGCGTTGCCGCTACCGGGCGTCGAGACCTTTGCCGAGTTTCGCTTCGGCACGTTCGTGGGCCTGGGCTGGGGCGCTTCGACCGACGCGGGAAGTGCGATCTCGCTATCGCCGCTGGGTGCGGCCGGCATTGCTGGCGTCGCCATTGCCTGCTTCTCCGCACCCTCTGCAGCGGCGTCATCCTTAGCCTCGGTCGTCGGCCTCTCGGCTTCCTGCGCAGGGGCGGGCGGCTTTGGCGCATTGTCCTTGGCCGGTGACGGCGAGCCATCCTGTGTGCTGCCCCCGTCCAGGGATTTCCTCGGGCCGGTATCCTTGTCGCCGAACTGGAAAACCGGCTTCAGGACCTCGATTGACGCAGGCTTGGACGGTTGCTTTTCCGGCGCAGGCGGCTGCTCAGCCTTTGGTTCTGGTGGCTTTTCGGCCTTGGCCTCCTCTGGCGGCGGCACGGGAGCAGGTTTCGGCTTCGGCTGGTCGGGTGGAGGCACAAGCGCGACATTGACCGCCTGCTCCTGTTCAGGCTGTTGAGGAGATCTCGGCAGGCCGTTGACCAGCAGCGCGATAAGGAGCGCGTGGAACAGCAGCGATGCGGGCATGGCCCACAGCAAATCTCGACGCTTGTCCCGTGTCTCGTCCTTCATCGTGACCGATGTGGAACGAAATAGCGGCGGCATCAAGCAGGAGCGCCGGAGCGGCGCGATTTAACCGCCCATCAACGCCCTCGGGAGCGTTGCCTTGCTGCCTGCACCCTGTTCCGCACCGGAACTCATCTCGGATATTCGGACGATGAGACGTACTGGACAGCCAGCTTGATGAGTTCGGGAAGGTTGCGGGCCCCGAGCTTCGACTTGAGTTGCGCGCTGGTGTTCACGACCGTCTTGTAGCTGACACCGAGATCGGTGGCGATCTGCGCATAGGGCTTGCCCTCGGCAAGCAGCGCAAGCGTCTGCAACTCGCGCGACGTGACCTCGGCCATCGGATTGTGGTTTCCCGTACTCGCCAGCATGGCGACCTGCATCGCCATCTCATGCCCCAGATAGGGCTTGTTTCGACGGACGGCTTCGAATGCATCGAGAAAATCACGTGGGCCGGAATCTTTCAGCACATATCCGGTCGCACCCGCCTTGAGCACGCGGCTGACGACAAGCGGGTCGCTGTGCATGCTGAATGCGAGGATGGGCGTGCGCTTGTCGTAAAGCCGCATGCGCCGGATCAGTTCGAGGCCGCCAAGCCCCCCGCTCTTCAACGCCAGGTCGACGACAACGATATCAGGCTTGTTGCGCATGAACAGGCGGTAGCCGGCGGTTATCGTGTCCGCCTCCAGCACATCCTGGATGCCGACGTCCTGCAAGACACGCCTGCATCCCTGCAACACGATGGGGTGGTCATCAATGAGGAGAACTGTCGTCACCGCTGCGAAACCTCCGGCTTGCCGAAGCCTTCGTGCCCGGTGGTGTCGAGCGGTATTTTTACCCTGAGACAGGTGCCACGGCCGGACGGGTTCGGGGCTATCTCGATGCTGCCGCCCAGCGCGCGCACCCGCTCTTCCATGCCGGTCAGGCCGAGGCCGGGCGCATCGCTTGACGACGTGCCGATGCCGTCATCCGTGACCGACAGATAAAGCACCGCACCACTGTCCCTGCTGCTGCCGGCTTGGGGTTTGCCCTCTCGCAGATCCACGTCCAGCCTTTGCGCCTGGGCGTGGCGCAATGCGTTGGTCACCCCTTCCTGGACGCAGCGGTAGACTGTGATGTTGACGGCATCGTCGTACCGCGAAGCCGGCATATCGATCGCCAGCGTGATCTTCGGCGACGGCCCGTGCCGCTGGAACTCCGATATCAAGCCGCCAAGGACCTCGCCAAGCGGCAGGTGGTCCAGCGCGATCGGGCGCAGCCTGTCGAGGAGCCGGCGGTTCATGTGCTGGATCTTGTCGGTGATCTCATCGATCGTGGCGACGCGCTCGCGCACGCCCTTGCCGATTTCGGCGGGGAGACGCCGCGCCAGCGCTTCCAGGGAAGTGACGTCGGCCCTGATGCCGAAGAGGCAGGGGCCAAGCTCGTCATGCAGTTCGGAGGCGAGGCGGCGGCGCTCGTCATCCTGGGCGGTCAGCAGGCGGCGGTTCAGGTTCCGGTTCTCCGACCGCGCCAGGTCCAGCCGAAGGGCGAGTGCGTTGAAGCGGTCGGTGATTTCTGCGAGCGCCCGGATGTTCGGGCCGGAAAGGCGATGGCGGAACTCTCCCTGCTCCAGTTTGCGCAGGCCCGCCGCTACGCCTTCCAGCGGGCGCAACAAGCCGCCGAAAGCGAAGTGCAGCAACACCAGAACGGTGATGCCAAGCATCAGCGCGACCAGGAAGAGGTCCCTCGTCTCCCGCCATACTTCCGCGATCTCGTCGGCGGCATAGCCGACAATGACGATGGAACCTATATGACGGCCTTCCGATACGATCTGCATCTCCCGGCGCACGTCCTCGACATTCACGATGGACGCAAACCAGCTTGGAACGTCGTCCTGCGCGTCGATCGAGGGGAGCGGCATGAGTGCCGCCCGGCCTCTGTCGGCCGCTGGGATCGCAAGGACGCGGACGTGGCGCAACTGTCCGATTCTGGCGGGCAGTTGTTCGAGCTGCGCCGCAGCCTGGAACTGTGGCTGCGCAACCAGTTCGCGAACAAGCTGTTCCGCGGCCGCCATGGCTGCGGCAACCTCGACCTCGGACGATTTCTTTGCGTTGTAGACGACGATGACCATGGCGGCGGCGCTTGCCAGCAGGCCGACCAGCGTGATCGTCGCCACGATCTGCCCCCGCAACGATACCGCGCGCCAGCGCGAAACCAGCCAGGACCGCCAAGGTGCGTGCACCGTCGGCGCCGTGAATGGCTGGTGAGAAATACCGTCGACCATCGACTTGTTCCTGGCTCGGCTTTTGCGTCGGGTTTTGACCGTTGACGGCCCCGACTTTGACCGTTGCCGATGCGGCGTCGCATCGCCGACCCTTTGTGGCACGAGCGCCTTGACGCTGGCAATCTTGCCGCCGCGCCCGCGTGGAAATGGAAGCGTATCGGGAACTTCTGGCAACGACATTGGGAGCAAGTGCCATAGGCGCTTGAGACGAAGCCCGATAGGCTGCCTTCACCTGCGAGCAGGTACACGCGTTACCATCAGTGGTGTCTGGAGAGCGGTCCCTAAACCGCGATGATCCGGACACCCCTGGAGGCGCGCTACGAGAGGCTGGGCACCTCCTTGAATGCGTTAAGATGGCTACCGCGTAGCCATCGCGACGGCGGAGTGGTTCATGCGCCATCTGAGGGTCCTGGCCCTGTCGGCATCGCTGGTGGTCCTCCCGGCAAGCATTGCTTTGTCCGAGACAACCAAGCCTGAGCCCAGCGAGATTTTCATCTTCTACCTGCGGGCCTGCGCGCCGCAATCGACGCTGTCCCTCATCGACCTGCCGCCGTGCGGCGAGGGCATTGCGGCTGCGAAAAGCGGAAACGAACTGCGTCCTTAACTAAAGCAAACCGGGAGGAATTTTGGTGCATAGACGAACTTACGCATTCGCCATTCTGGCAAGCGGCCTGATGGCCAGTCCGGCGGCGGCCTATACGGCCTATGTCTCCAACGAGAAGGACAATACGATAACCGTCGTCGATACGGCGACGATGAAGGTGGTGAAGACCATCGAGGTCGGCCAGCGCCCGCGCGGCATCACCATCTCGCATGACGGCAAGTTCGTCTATCTGTGCGCCAGCGACGACGACACGATCGAGGTCATCGACACGGCGACGCTGGAGATCGTCGACACGCTGCCGTCCGGACCCGACCCCGAACTCTTCGTGCTGTCGCCCGATGGCAAGACGCTCTACGTCGCCAATGAGGACGACAATCTCGTCACCGTCATCGACATCGCCAGCAAGCAGGTGCTTTCGGAAATCCCCGTCGGCGTCGAGCCGGAAGGCATGGGCATCAGCCCCGACGGCAAGACCATGGTCAACACGTCCGAGACCACCAGCATGGCGCATTTCATCGATACCGCCACGCATGAGGTGGCCGACAATGTGCTGGTCGACACGCGGCCGCGCTACGCCGAATTCACGCCGGACGGCAAGCAGGTCTGGGTCAGCGCCGAGGTCGGCGGCACCGTCAGCGTCATCGACAACGCCAAGCGCGAGGTGGTGAAGAAGATCGAGTTCGCGATTTCGGGCCTGCGCGCTGAAAGCATCCAGCCGGTCGGCGTCGCCATCAGCGCCGACGGCAAGAAGGCCTATGTCGCGCTCGGGCCGGCAAACCATGTCGCGGTCGTCAACACGGCCACCTATGAGGTGGAGAAGTACATTCTCGTCGGCCAGCGCGTCTGGCACCTGGCCTTCACGCCCGACCAGAAGACGCTGATCACCACCAACGGCAATTCCAACGACCTCACCTTCATCGACACCGCGACCGACGAGCCTGTCGAATCGCTGACTGTCGGCCAGCAGCCCTGGGGCGTGGTCGTCTCGCCGAACTAAAAGCAGGCAAAACAGGCAACAACGGAGTTATGCCATGAATATCTGCCGCACCATCGCCTATGCCGCGCTTGCCGGGATGCTGCTCGCCCCGATAGCTGCGCACGCCGACGATGATGACGATGCGCCGAAGGTAACGCGCTCCAGCAAGAACCTGCCGGAACTGATCCTCGGCTCCCCAGATTCCAGCTACGACGTCAACCAGAAGGATTTCGAACTGATTGCCGGCCAGGGCTATCGCTGGAAGATCACGTCGAAGGGCGGCTTCGAATACAAGTTCGTCACCGATCTGTTCCGCAATGTGTGGATGGACCAGATCGTCATCGACGATCTGGAAGTGCATATGGCGGGCGCGCCGGCCTGGCTGGAATTCGACGACACCGGCACGATCCTGGTGCAGTTCCACACGGTGCGTCCCGGCGAATATACCTGGTCGATCCCCGATCTCGCCGACAAGGGCATGTCGGGAAAGATCACGATCAAGTAAGATTGTAGGCGACAGCCTGGCCCTGGGTGGACAGCCGATTGGGCTGCGGGTGCCCGGTGTCGGCAGCGTCGTGTTTCTGGCGTTTAAGGGCTGGAGCCGCAGCGGGGAGGAGGCGTTTGACTTAGCCGAACGCCTTCTGCGATCCCGGGGGTGGCTGCCTTCGGCAGTTCAGGATGGCAGGGTGGCGTCATCGGGATTGAGCAACGAGATTTGCGTCTGGTCCATGGCGGGAAGGCGCGACCAGCGTTTCCCCAGCATCCGCAAGCCCGACAGGGCAACCGCGATCACGTCCGACGCTTCATGGTCGCTCGGATAGGCGAGATAGATCGGCCTGTGAAACACGGGAACGCCGTCGATGCATTTCAACTCGCCGCTCTCGATGTGGCTGGCCACGGCGCTGAGCGGCAGATAGGCGGCGCCCCGGTTCATCAGCACGTAGCGGACCGCGCCAAAAACCATGCCCACCGACAAGGCCGGCTTCGCCATCGCGGGGAACGCGCGGTCATGCTCGACGCGGAACTCCGCGCCCCAATCGACGAAAATGTAGTGCTGCGACCAGTGTCCCGTCTGCTTCGCATGCTGGACCAGGACGATGCTGTCGTCGGCCAGCGGCTCGAACGCGATGGCGGGGTGCGGGCGGGGCAGATACAGGATGCAGATGTCAAGCAGCCCATCCGCCAGCTGGTCGATGGCGGAATCGGGAAAGCTGCCCTCCAGCCGCAGCGCGACATTCGGCCGGGTAGCGCGCATCCACTCAATCCACGGCGTGACGATCGGGTCCCACAGATAGGCCGGCGCCGTCAGCCGCAGCATGTGTTCGTAGCCCTCGGACACCGCGACGTCCTGCCTGGCCTGCTCCCAGGTGCGGGTGATCGACGAGGCGTGCGGCAGGAACTGCTTTCCCGCAGGCGTCAGCGTGACGCGGCCATGACCGCGCGAAAACAGGCGCACGCCAACCTCTTCCTCCAGCCCCCTGATCCGCGCGCTGACGGTGGACTGGGCAAGATTGAGCTTTCCCGCCGCCACCGTGAAGCTGCCATGGGCGGCCACCTCGAGAAAACTGCGCAGGTTCTCGGTATCCATTCGTTCCCCCGCGGCCCCGGCACGCATCGAAAATTTCGATGGACCCTACCAAAATAAATCGCTTTTCGACAATGGCCGAACCGGGCTTAGATGCCGCCACCTTCAACGAGGCGCTAGGAAGTTCAGGCATGTCGAAGCATCTCCAGTTACTTGACGCCATTCGCCGGCAGCTCGGGCCTATCGAAAACTCCGCTATCGACAGCCTGATCGCCGGCCGGATAGACCGCCGCGCCTTTTTGCGCCATGGCAGCGTCCTTGGCCTGTCGCTGCCGTTGATGGGCGGCATTTTCGGAGCGATCGGGCTAGCCACGCCAAGTGCGCGAGCGCAGGGCAAGCCGGGCGGCACCGTGCGGGCGGCAATCGCCATGCCGGGCGGCGCAATCGATCCGGTGACCTATTACGACAGCGGCAGCTATCAGCTGGTTTTCCAGACGGCGGAATTCTTGTGCGTCACCGAGCCGGACCTGACGCTGCGGCCGGTGCTGGCGCAAAGCTGGTTCCCCAACGAGGACGGCAGCATCTGGACGTTCAAGCTGCGCAAGGGCGTGAAATTCCACAGCGGCAGCGAACTCACCGCCGACGATGTGGTGGCGACCTTCGACCGCCTTGCCGATCCGGCAGGCGCCTCCAACGCGCTGCCGGTTTTCAAGGGCCTGCTGTCGAAGGGCGGCACGCAAAAGGTCGACGAGCACACCGTGGCGTTTCACCTCGACACGCCGAGCGGCAGCTTTCCCTACTCGGTGTCGATCGACAATTATAACGCGGTCATCCTGCCGGCCGGCTACAAGGGCGACTACGAAAAGACCTTCGACGGCACCGGCCCGTTCCGGCTCGAATCCTACACGCCCAAGGTCGGCGCCGCCTTCGTGCGCAACCCGGACTACTGGGGCGAGAAGGCGCTGCCCGACCGGCTCGAATTCAAGTTCTACGGCGATGTCCAGCCCCGCATACTCGCGCTTCAGGCCGGCGAGGTGGACCTGCTCGACACCATTCCATTCGATGTCAGCCCCGTGGTTCTCAACAACCCCGATATCAAGGTGCTGCGCATGGCGTCGACCGCGCACCGCCAGATCCACATGCGCTGCGATACCGCACCGTTCACCGACAAGCGCGTGCGCCAGGCCATGGCGCTCTCAATCGACCGGACCCAACTGGTGGACGGCCTGTGCCGGGGCATGGCGCGGATGGGCAATGATAACCCCTTCACCACGGCCTTTCCCTCGACCGACACCTCGGTGCCGCAGCGCATGCAGGATATCGGCAAGGCCAGGCAGTTGCTGGAAGCAGCGGGCTTTGCGGACGGTTTCGACATCACGCTGACGACGCTGCGCTATTCGGACATTCCAGCCTATGCGCAGCTGTTCCAGAGTTTTGCGAAGGAAATCGGCGTGCGGGTGACGCTGAACATCGAGGATCAGGACAAATATTACGGCAAGGCGGTGTTCGGCGAGTCGGACTGGCTGGACAGCCCGCTCGGCATTACCGACTACGCGCATCGCAGCGTGCCGAACGTATTCCTGCAAAGCCCGCTGGTCAGCGACGGACCGTGGAACGCCGCGCACTTCAAGAACCCGGCCTATGACGGGATGGTCAAGACTTATCTGAAGGCGCTCGACATCGATGCGCAGCGACGTGCGGCCGGCGACATCCAGAACCTGTTGCTGGATGAAACGCCGATCATCTTCAGCTATTTCTCCGACCTGCTCGTGCCGACCCGAAAGAACATCAGCGGACTGCGGCCGATCCCGGCCGGGCTGATGCTGGACCGCGTATCGGTCAGCTGAGCGTGGCCCGTTCAAACTCCGCCAAGGAACAACGAAAGAAACCGATGCGAAAGTCACATCTGCGCGCTCGAGGACCGCATTTTCCGGTGCTCGATCAAATCGTCCAATACGAGTCCGAACCGGGCTATGTCGTCTTTACCATGCCGTCGCCCAAGCGCATCCGCGTGCAGGTCGGGTCGCTGGTCGTCGCGGATTCGGTGAACGTGCTGGTGATGTACGAGTCCGACCATCTGCCGGTCTACTATTTTCCGATGGGCGACGTGCGCGAGGACTTTTTGCTGCCGAGCGCGACGACGACGGAATCGCCCTTCAAGGGCGTGGCCACGCACTACTCGCTCAACACCGGCGTGACACTGGTCGAGGACGGCGCCTGGCGCTACGAAAATCCCATCGAGGGCTGTCCGCCGATCGGCAACTACATGGCGTTCTACTGGGGCAAGATGGGCAGCTGGTTCGAGGAGGACGAGGAAGTCTTCGTCCATGCCCGCGATCCCTACCGCCGCGTCGATTGCCTGCCCTCGTCGCGACGGGTGCAAGTGTTCCTCGGCGGCGAGCAGGTCGCCGATTCACGGCGTGGGGTTTTCCTTTATGAAACCGGCCACCCGACCCGCCACTATCTTCCGATTTCGGATACGCGGCTCGAACTGTTGTCGCCCAGCCGCTACATTTCGCGCTGCCCCTACAAGGGCATTTCCAACTATTATCACGCGACGCTGAACGGCAAGCGCTACGACAATCTGGTGTGGTATTACCCCGAGCCGGTCCATGAATCCGAGCGGATCAAGGGGCTGGTCTGCTTCCATCACGAACTCGTCGACAAGATATTGATCGACGGCGTGGAACTGCCCAAGGAAGCGACGGCTGCCTCGCACGGCTACTACTAGAATTACGCCATCATCCGCGCTTCGCGAAAGGAGACCAGCTTGCTGCCGGTTTCGTCCCACAGCGCCAGTTTCACGCAGCGCAGGCTATCGAGCAGCGTGATACGGCCGATGTTGCGCAGTTCCGGATAGTCGCGCAGCACTTCCGGCAACCGGTAGTGCGGCACCTTGGCCGACAGATGATGGACATGATGGATGCCGATATTGCCGGTGAACCACCGAAGCACCGCCGGCAGATCGTAGTAGGATGAACCGTGCAGGGCGGCATACTGGAATTCCCATTCCGGGTTCCTCGACCACGCGGTTTCCTCGAATTGATGCTGGACGTAGAACAGCCAGACGCCGATCGAGCCGGCCAGAATGACGATCGACAGGTGAATGACCAGGAAAGCCACGAAGCCGATGAACCAGATGAGGATCGCGGCGGCCAGTGCGATGCCGAGATTGGTGGCCATGGACGATACCCAGGGTGTCGCGCCGCCCCGCATCATGCCGATTGGCAGTCTCTGCTCGAAAATGAAGATCCAGGTAGGCCCGATCCCGAACATCACTATAGGGTGACGATAAAGCCGGTAGACAAGGCGTCGCCAGAGCGGGAGGCTTTTGTATTCGGCGACCGTCAGCGTCTTGATGTCGCCGGTGCCGCGTTCGTCGAGATTGCCGGCGCTGGCGTGGTGTATGGCATGGGCGCGCCGCCAGCAATCGTAAGGCGTCATCGTCAGGACGCCGAGGGCGCGGCCGATCCAGTCATCCGCAAGGCGGTTGGCGAAGAAGGAACCGTGCCCGCAGTCGTGCTGGATCATGAACATGCGCACGAGAAAGCCGGCCGCAGGAACGATGAGAAACAGTCCCCACCAGTAGCCGTAGACGTATGCGAGCGCACATAGCGCCCACAGAACCGCAAAGGGAACGAGCGTCACCGCCAGTTCGACCGCGCTGCGCCTGCGGTTCGGTTTCTTGTAGCGGGCGAGGATTTTAAGCCATAGGCGTCGGCTGGCTTCTTCCGGGGAAATGATGTGCATCAGGAAGCATAAGCAGCGGCGCTGGCGCCTGCAAGGAAATGTTCACGCGGAATTACAGCGCGTATTGTCGCGTGGCGGGCAATCGAGCGCTAATGCATCGGACCGAAAACCGGAAACCGGTTTTCGGGTTATCCCGATCGCTGAATGTCGATTGGTCCTAGAGCGCCGTGCGGGTAGTCAAAGATAAGGCGATCCGAGCCACAGAACGCGGTCGATCAGGCGCACGAGGAAGGGGCGGGCGCGCAGGCCGGCCAGCGTGACGGCAGTGGCCGATTCCATAGCCGATCCGATCCGCGCATCGATTTCGCCGGCAAAGTCTCGGTCGAGCACCGCGAGATCGACCTCGAAATTCAAGCGCAACGAGCGGGGATCGAGGTTGGAGGAACCGATGAAGGCCCAGGTCGAATCGACCGAAAGCAGCTTGGAGTGGTCGAACGAACCTCCGGCACGCCAGACGCGGCAATAGCTCCTCAGGACCTGGTCGAACTGGGCCGTCATTGCCCGGTCTACGAGCTTGAGGTTGTTGACGGAAGGGACAACGATATCGATGTCGACTCCGCGCCGGGCGGCTGTCGTCAGGGCGACGATCAATTCTCGGTCGGGCAGGAAATAGGGCGACATGATGCGGATCGACTTGCGGGCGACCGAGAACGCGCCCATCAGCATTTTCTGGTTTGCCTCGATGCTTGCATCGGGTCCGGAAGGAATGGCCTGCACGAGGATCGGCGAACCGGGTTCGCCGAAAAACTCCTCAATGCGCCAGGCTTGTCCATGCAGCCTCTCTCCCGTCGTGAAATGCCAATCCTCGGCGGCGATCGAGAAGATGTCGGCAACCACGGGTCCTTGCACACGAAAATGCGTGTCGAATGCGCAATCGGGCCCGGCGAATTCCGACGTGAAGCCCTGCCGGATATTCATGCCCCCGACAAAAGCGGTTGCGCCGTCGACTACCAGAATTTTTCGGTGGGTCCTGAGATTGGCATAGGGCAGGCGCAATCCCATGATGATGCTGCCGTTGAATACGGCCGTCGAGACGCCGCATTCGCGCAGATAGCCGACGATACTGGGAACCGAATAACGCGCGCCGACGGCATCGATCAGCACGCGTATCTCGAGCCCACGTTTTACCGCTTCAATAAGGGCATCGGCGATACGCAGCCCGATCGGATCGCGGTCGAAAATATAGGTTTCGAGGATGACGCTACGCCCGGCGCCCGCAATCGCCTCGACCATCGAAGCGTATGCCTCGTCGCCGGTCTTCAGCATTTCGATGGCGTTGCTCGTCGTCAGCGTGTGGTGGGTTATCCTGTCCCCCACCGTCTTGAGGGCGGCGAAGCGCCTGCCGAACCGTTCGGCAACGAAGTCGTTGGTGGTGTCGAAGCGGGCATGCGCCAGCGTCTCATGCCCGGCCGCCAGGCGTTCGGCGGCAATCGAGCCGCGCCTGATCCGGTTTATTCCCGCGACCGCATAGATCAACGCGCCGATGATGGGCGACAGTAGAATGACGCCGACCCAGCCGATCGCCGAACGCACTTCGTCTTTCGTCATCGCCGCATGCACTGCTGCAACCACTGCGACCAGCACGGACAGGACGGCAAGGAAATGGGGCCAGTATGTCGAGAAAAGGGTCCACATGAGCCCGAAACCTATGCGATAATCTGGCTCATGTCGTGAAGCTTAAATCGTTTTGCTGAATGTCTGGGCCTCGGCCAGAAGCCATTTTCGAAAGAGCATCACGGCCGGGTTCTTTTTCTGTGCGGATTTGGGCGTGAGCACATATTGGCCTTCCTCGATGTCCACGCCGTCGCTCAGCGGCGCGACGAGTTCCCCACTTTTGAGCGAGGGCTGCGCGTAATAGCTCTGGACCAGGCACGGTCCGAAGCCGGCGCGGGTCAATTCAATGGCGGAAATGGAATTGTCCGTCGTGACGTTCACCTTGATGTCGTCCTCGGGCAGGCCGTATTTTCGCGCCAGCCTGATCCAGCGGTTCTCGCAGCCCATGATGTGGACCACGCCGTTGCGGATAAGCGCCTCGATGCATGCCTTGTCATCGGCGGACGGCACGATGGCATCGCTGCGCGCTATCACCAGCGACTGCGCTTTCAAAAGCAGGGTGGAATCGAAGCCCGGCCAGTCTCCGCTGCCGAACTGGATATCCACCTCGGTGGATTCACCGGGACCGGCCCAACTGCCAGCCAGAATGCGTACCCGGATGCCGGGATAGGCGGCATAAAATCGCCCGAGCCGGGGCGCGAGCCACGCACCGGTCAGCGTCACCGGCGCGCGCACGGTTATCTGGGCTTCGCGCTCCGCTCCGAACAGGCCGACCGTCGAGACGAGAAGTTCGTCCAGCGCCTTGCTGACGCTCGGCAGGTAGGCATGGCCGATTTCGGTCAGTTCGACCCTGCGCGCCAGTCGCTCGAACAGCTTGAACCCCAACTCTCCTTCAAGAGAGCGTATCTGGTGGCTGACGGCAGCGGGCGTCAGCCCCAACTCGGTCGCGGCGGCGGAGAAATTGCGGTGGCGGGCCGCCGTCTCATAGGCCCGAAGCCATTGCAGAGGGAGAAGAGAACGCATCATGGCAGCTCGACCTTCAAATAAAATACCGTCTTCGCTGAATAATGCTTTGTTTGACTTGCAGCAAGTCTCACTGAAATATCGCCGTGAGCAGGACGGCCGGAGGGGCCGAAATCCCGCTTCACGACAATAATGCCCTTTCGGAGACCGCCGCCCATGAAAATCACCGACGTAAAGACCTTTGTCGTCGGCAACCCGCCCCCCGGCATCGGCGGCAAGTATTTCATATTCGTCAAGCTGACCACCGATGGCGGCGTCGT